>JANMXI010000076.1:0-1693 GCA_031394735.1 Pseudomonadota bacterium
GCGGCCACCTGCGTGTGCGCAGCAAGTGTCGGCGTGAGCAACTCTTGCCCATACCCGCTGACGTGGGAGCGGCCATGGCCGCCTATCTGCGGCATGGGCGGCCTCAGTGCCAGAGTCGACATTTGTTCTTACGGTCGATGGCGCCGATCCGCGGCATGATGCCAGGCTCCGATGGCATCGGCACGATTGTGCGCCACGCGCTCCAGCGCGCCGGGGTGGACGCACCGCATCGCGGATCGCACCAGTTTCGCCACGCCTTGGCCGTGCGCATGCTTCAACGGGGCGCTTCTTTGACCGAGATCGGCGAAGTGCTTCGGCATCAAAGCCCACAGACCACCTCGATTTACGCCCGGGTGGATATCGGTGCGCTTCGACTCCTGGCTCAGCCATGGCCGGAAGGTGCGCGATGAACACCCTGCGTGAGGCCTTGCAAGAGTATCTCGAGATGCGCCGCAGCCTGGGTTTCAAGATGCATGATGCGGTACTTCAGCTCCCGCGGTTTGTCGCGTTCATGGAGGAGCGGCAGGCACCCTCCATCACGATACGGCTCGCCTTGGAGTGGGTGGAACAGGCCACGACGGTACGTCCTGCCGAGCGAGCACGGCGCCTTGTCTTCGTACGCGGCTTTGCCCGTCACCGTAGCGCCACCGATCCGCTCACCGAGATCCCCGCCGCGGCGCTCATGCCGTATCGAAGCACTCGAGCCCGACCTTACCTGTATACCGAGCAGGAAGTGCGCCGCTTGTTGGACGCCGCCCTGCAGCTGCCGACCCGATGGCCATCGACGCCGTTGCGGCCATGGGTCTTTCACTGTCTTCTGGGTTTGCTCAGCGTCACGGGTCTGCGCATTTCTGAAGCCCTCGATCTGAAGCTCGAGGATGTCGATCTCGATCAAGCCGTGCTTACCATCCGGGCAGCCAAGTTTGGTCGGTCTCGTCTGGTGCCCATCCATCCCTCCACCGTCACCGTGTTGGCTCGTTATCTGCAGCGCCGCAACCGGTATTTCCGCCTTCGCTGTTCCGACTACGTGTTCGTTTCGAACCGGGGCACGCGGCTCGACGGCGGTCGCGTCCATCGAGCCTTCTACGCACTGTCGAGGCAAACTGGCTTGCGCACCCCCGGTGCGCGCAACGGGCCCCGATTGCATGACTTTCGACACCGCTTCGCGGTGCGCGTCCTCACCAACTGGTACGACTGCGGTGAAGATCCTGCAAGACGATTGCCGGCGCTGTCGACTTATCTCGGTCACGTCTACGTGACGGGCACCTACTGGTATCTGAGTGGCGCGCCAGAACTGATGACACACGCCATGTCGCGATTGGAGCGGCGCTGGGGAGAGCCATCATGACAGTGCAGCCCACTTTCCCCACGCTGTTGGAGCGGTACTTCACGCAACGGCTGGTGCAGCAGCGTCAGGCGAGCGCCCACACGATTGCCTCCTACCGCGACACGTTTCGATTGCTGTTGCAGTTTGCGCAGAGACGGCTGCACCGAGCACCCTCGGCATTGTCGATCGATGATATCAACGCACCGCTTGTGGTCGAGTTCCTCGATGAACTGGAGAAGACTCGCGACGTGACGGCGCGAACGCGGAACCTGCGTCTGACCGCCATCCGCTCGTTTTTCCGGTTCGTCGCCTTCGAAGCGCCGGCGCATTCCGCACAGATCCAACGGCTGCTGGCTATCCCGGCTA
>JANMXI010000077.1:0-1632 GCA_031394735.1 Pseudomonadota bacterium
CGGCCTCGTCCTCGACCTCATCGCGGGCCCGGTCAAGGCGGTCCTGGCCGCCGTCGACCCGGCGGTCGCGATGTCCATCGTCGTCGCGCAACTCCGACTGGAGATGCCATCGGACATTAGCTACGACCGTCGGAAATTGTACCGACACCACGGCGTCGTTCGCGAATTCTTAGGCAGCATGCCATGCGACGCGAAGGCCCGGGGCAATGCCTCTAGGACTATCGCTGCAGCGCCCGGAGCCCGAGCCACCGATCCAAGAATGAGGCAGATCAACTGCGATTCGCTGTTGCCCCGATTGGTTACTCTCCTTAACGCCGGTAGGAAGGATCGCCACGGTCGCGGACTCCCCAAGTGAAGTCCCAACCGGGAATATCGCCAAACGGTGGGCTCGCGTTGTCAGTACGCGTCAGATCCAGCACTACTAGGCGATCGGCGATCTTCCACTCGCCATTTCGCCTCTCGAACCGATCGATATAGCGATTGTAGACAGTGGCATTCCGACCGGTCATGTCCTCGCTAAACGAAATGCAGTATGTCTCCGTGAAAGCCGTGTCGCCCTGAAGATCGCAACTAAAATTGCCGATGATATGCTGGCACTGCCTGATATTCTCTCGTTCCCAATTGACGATCCAGGGTGCGAAATCCACGCCGCGCCCGTGAAACATGCCGTGATTATCGGTCGAGTCGTCATGATAAACCGAGCGGATCAGTTCGGTGTCGCAGCGATCCACGCCACGGCAATAGCGGGTCAGGACTTCGTAGATCTCCTGGCGGCTGATCAGGTCGTCGAGCTTGTCTTGCCTGTTCGGCATATGTTTTCCTGCCGCGGGTCGTGAAAGATTGACGGTAGCACCGAGCATAATCGTGCGTCAATCAGGATGGGAGAGTCTCAATCACGATGACAAGGGATCACGCGGCCTCAAGATCATGCTACAGTTGATTGTCGCTGCAAGCCCTGCTTTTTGTTCTTTGCTCTTGTCCTAACCTCTACCTGCGCACAGTCTGCCGCCGCAGGCGATGGGATGGACGCCGCTGTGATCCGCAGTTATTCGATTTGCGGATTCGGCCGGCTCAAAGCCGATATGGCTTGATCCTTCGGTGACCTCCTTGTTCCAAGTGCTGCTGCGGCTGCTGGCCGATCTGGTTGTGCTGACCGTTCTATTGTTCCGCCAGCGTCGGGCGTCGGCGGCCGAAATCCTGGTACTTCGGCGTTAATTGGCCCTCTACCAAGAGCGGGGAGTGAAGCCGCGACGAGTGGATCCGGTCGCCCGCGTGTCGCTGGCAATTCTCTCGCGATTCTTTGACTGGCGAGAGGCGCTCGTGGTGGTAAGGCCCGAGACCATGATCCGCTGGCATCGGGCGGGATGGAAGTTGTTCTGGCGGCTAAGATCCCGACCCGGGCGGCCGCCGATCCCGCGGGAGGTTCAAGCTCTCATCCGCCGGATGCACCATGGAAACCCCTCTTGGGGTGAAGAACGAATTGCCAACGAGCTAGTTCTGAAGCTCGATATTCGTGTCTCGCATCGAACGGTGAAAAAGTATCTGCCGGAAGGACCCACAGGCCGGCCGCGAGGGGATCTGCGCTGGTCGAGGTTTCTTCGATTGCACGCAAGGCGGATTGTGGCGTGTGAT
>JANMXI010000078.1:0-2761 GCA_031394735.1 Pseudomonadota bacterium
ATCGCACCAACAGCGCGCCCGAATAACGGTGAAGTGTTGGACGGCGCGGAACGGAATGCATACAATATGATCGAACGGCATGTGCAGGAAACCGGGCAAAAGTTGGGTTGTTACAAGGGCGCGTGGGCATCGACCATGAGACTGATCGTAATTGGCACAATCGTCGCCGCGACGTTCGCGGCGCTGCCTGCTTGCGCTCAAGTCTACGTCGGCATTGGCATTGGTTCGGCCAAGACATCCGGAATCAACGGTTCGTCAGGAGGCTTGTCGGTCTCGGGCGACGCCAGCAAGACCTCATGGAAATTGCTGGGAGGGTATCAGTTCACCCCGAATTGGGGCGCCGAATTTCAGTACACCGACCTCGGCAATCGCGGCGTCAGCGGAACCGCCGGCGGACTTTCAGCCTCCGGCAGCACCAACGCCTACCAGTGGAGCCTTGCCGGCACGGGTTCGCTGCCGCTGTCCGGTGGTTTTTCCTTGTTGGGAAAGCTCGGCGCCACGCGCAATCACATTGGCGGTGGCAACATTTGCGTTGGGGCGAACTGCGCCAACCTCGGCTCGTCGGATCGAACCGATTTCCTGACCGGCTTCGGGTTGGGCTACAGCTTCACGAAGAATTTTGGATTGCGCGCCGAGTACGAAAATTTCGGCAAGCTGTCGAAAGACGGCGCGGGCGGTTCGATTAGAGCTGACAACTGGGCGCTCAGCCTCAAGTACTCGTTCTAGGCGACTGCGGTTGCCAGGACGCGCCGGGCGAAGCCCGGTTCTTTTCCGCCCGAAATTGACGGCCATCGAATAACGAAGCATCACGCCTTTCGCGATCCAAGCGGCAAGCCTATAATATTCAGCTTCAAAACGCACTTCCGGAGACTACGCAAATGGGCACCGACGCGACACGCGACAAGCTGATCACCGATGTCAAGACCCTCATGACCGACGCCGATGAAATCGTCAAGGCGATGGCGACGGCAACCGGCGAAAAAGCCGCCGAGCTCGGCGACAAACTGCGCGTCAAGCTGCGCAGCGCCAAGGAAAAAATGAGCGATGCCCAGATAGTTGTAACCGACAAGGCCAAGGCCGCGGCGCGCGCGACGGACGACTACGTGCACGACAATCCGTGGCAGGCAGTCGGCATTGCAGCCGGTCTGGGCTTTCTCATCGGTCTGCTGGTCAACCGCCGCTAGGCGCCGACCACTGCCATGAGCGCCGACCAAGGCGCGGCGACCGGCGCGAGCGCTCCGCCTGCGGGATTGCTTCATTCGTTGCGCAACATCGGGCCGACGCTGCTCGCCCTGTTGCGCACCCGCCTCGAATTGTTCGGGATAGAACTTGCGGAAGAGCGCGGTCGTGCGGCGGAATTGGCGGTGCAGGGTGCCCTTGCGCTCCTGTTCGCCGCCATGACCCTGCTGATGGTCAACGTGCTGATATTGGCGCTGAGCTGGGAAAATCACCGCTATGCCGCCATTGTCGGATTGATCGCTTTCTACATCGTCGGCGCCGCGCTGTTTGCGATGCGCATCCAGCGCGCACTCCAATCGCGCCCCCCGATATTCGACGCCACGCTCGCGGAGCTCAAGGCCGACATGGAGGCGCTCAATCGTGTCCGCCAAGACTGAACGCCTGGCACAACGCAAGGAGGAGTTGCGGCTCCATGCGCGCATCGAGCGCATGGAACTGACCGAACACGTGCGCGAGCTTCGCCGGCTCAGGAAGCCCGCCAATTTTGCCCTCATCGGTGGCCGGATCTTCAAGGCATGGCGCAGCCAGACGTGGATCACCGGCGCGGCCGCGCTGCTGGCGGCGCGCGGCATGGATGGCGGGCGTGTGCTGCGCGCCTTGCGCTATGCCGGCTACGCTTACGCGGCCTGGCAAACGTATCGGCTGTTCCGTCAATATGTCGGCGATCGGCCGCGAGGTCGAAGCGTCGAGTTGGGTGGCTGACTCGCCTTCGCGGAACGTACTGGCGCGACGCCGGATCGGGGATTGTGCCAGGCGACCCGGGTTCCCGATCGGGTGTCAGCTTTCCTATAGCCCGAGATCGCGCATCAGGCAGTCAACCCGTTGCCTGAGAACGGCATCCATGACAATCGGGCGCCCCCATTCGCGCATGGTTTCACCCGCCATCTTGTTGGTTGCGTCCAGCCCCATCTTTCCCCCCAGCCCGGCCACTGGCGAGGCGAAGTCGAGATAGTCGATCGGCGTGTTCTCCACCAGCAGCGTATCGCGCACCGGGTCGACCCGTGTGGTGATTGCCCAGATGACCTCTTTCCAGTCGCGGATGTTCACGTCGTCATCGGTGACGATGATGAACTTCGTGTACATGAACTGCCGCAGAAAACTCCAGATGCCGAACATCACCCGCTTGGCATGGCCCGGATAGGCCTTGCGGATGCTGACCACCGCCAGCCGGTACGAGCAACCCTCCGGAGGAAGGTAGAAGTCGGTGATTTCGGGAAACTGCTTGATCAGCAACGGTACGAACACTTCGTTGAGCGCCACGCCCAGCATCGCCGGCTCATCGGGCGGCTTGCCGGTATAGGTCGAGTGGTAGATCGGTGCGGGGCGCGAGGTGATGCGATCGATGGTGAACACCGGGAAGCGCTCGGTTTCGTTGTAGTAGCCAGTGTGGTCGCCAAACGGTCCTTCAATCGCCGTCTCGTAAATCCGGCCTGCCAGTGCGGCAGCTCCAGGTCTTTCAAGTGCCGCTTCATAGCCGCCGGGCGCGCCGGCATCCGGGCGGATACTCCCCTCAAGCACGATT
>JANMXI010000079.1:0-4138 GCA_031394735.1 Pseudomonadota bacterium
AATGCGCGCGCAGCACCGCATGACGCCACCGTTCGAACAACGGGCCGCGCAGCCGCAAGGCCCCCTGCCCTCGGCGCCCTACGATCGCTGGCCCAATGCCAATGGCGATGATGCACTGCAGTTCTGCCGCGTGCCCGGCGGCTTCCTGCTGCGCTTTCACGACCGCGCGGATTTCACCATCACGATTAAAACCGGCAAGGTAACTTGCGCGCCGGTACCACATGCTTCCACCCAGATGATCACCGCGCTCTACCTCAACCAGGTCGTGCCGCTGATGATGAATCACGCCGGCACGCTGGTGCTTCATGCCGCCGCGATCAACGATCGCGGCCGGGCGCTGGCCTTTGCCGGACCGTCGGGGCGCGGCAAATCAACGCTGGCGGCAAGCTTCGCCAAAGCCGGCTATCCGTTCCTGACCGATGACGGATTGATTCTGGAGCCTGCGGATGCGAACTACCTTGCCAGGCCCAGCCATGCCAGCGTGCGGCTGTGGCTCGACAGCGAAGCCGCCCTGTTCAACCCCAGGCAGACCGACGCCGGCGATAAACCAGTTGAAAAGAGCCGCTTGATTTCGGGCGCAGGCCTGCCGCACCAGCAAGAGCCGATCCCGCTCGCCGCCATCTATTTCCTGGGCGACGACGCCTGCGACACGATCGAATTCCAGCAGCTGGCGCCGCAATTGGGGCTGTCGTGCCTGATCCAGCACGCTTTCCTTTTGGACGTCGACGATCGTGCGCGGGTTCGCGCCCATTTTGACCGCCTCGCCGATCTATCGGAGGTGGTTCCCACCTTCACATTGAACTATCCACGGCAGTATGCGCGCTTGCACGAAGTCATCGACCGCGTGCTCGACCATTCGCGACAGGGAGCAACAGCATCGTGAAACTGACGGACCGATTGACGACTTCGGATGACGTGGTCTGCCGGCAGGTTGGCGGAGAAACGGTTTTGCTGGATATCGCCAGCGGAACCTATTTCGGGCTCGACGCCGTCGGCGCGCGCGTCTGGCAGCTCATCGAGGACGACGGTTGCTCGCTGCTCGAAACCTGCGATCGGATTGATGCCGAATACGATGTTGCCCGCGCGGTCCTTGAGCAGGACGTGCTGGCGCTGGCGGCGCAATTGGTCGAGCATGGCTTGGCCGCCAAAGCGGGCGAGTGATTGCCCTGCCCGTTCAGGGCCGCCGATCAGCCCAGCCGATCAACCGACGAGATCGATTCCCGGCAGTGCGGCCAGTTCGGGAATATTGAACACCCGCGACCAGTTTTTCGGCATGACCAGCTCCGCCGTGCCTTTGGGAATGTAGTGCAGGAACAGCAGGTCGCAGAAATGGCTGCCTTTTTGCGATGTCAGCTGATCGCGATAATGCCATTGACTGCTTCCCGAGAACAGGATGGCATCGCCGGGGATCAGCGCAAACGAGCGGAACGTCAGGTCGGCGCGCGATTTGATTGCTGCGGGTGATTCGTCATTTGCCGCGTGCGGCTGTTCAGGCCAGGACACGACATCGCTGAAATGAATCGGCCAAGGCTCGCTTTGATCGATGCAGATGTCGAGCGTCCATTTGGCGAAGGGCGCGTCGAGATGCGGATTGCAAACGCCCCGGCGGGTGTACATCGAAAGAAAATTGTACCTCGGTTCGACTGCCTCACCCGCCCAGTCTGACACGCGATCGACCAGCTTGTGCTGCAGCGCGGTGAATTCTGGAAAATCGTGGACGACAAACCGGCCGAAACTCCGCATTTCGTGCATTTCCAGCTGCGATTTGGGGATCGCCAGAATCGTTTGGCGGATGTGCGCAATCAGCGCGGCGTCGAACACTTGCGGCAGCGATCTGGCTTTGAACGCCGGATCGGTACGGAGCGGACCGAACGCATCGACGAATTCGGACAACCGCTGCGGCGCGACGCGCGCGACGACCTGCTTGGCCGCAATATAGAGAGCAAGCCATTGCGAATCGTACCATTGCAGCGTGTCAGCCATCGATCGCCCTTCACGCGCTGGCAGGAATGTTTCGCCTTGGTCTATGAGCGGAACCGCACGGCGGCAATGCCGGGAATGGCCCGCGACCTGGTGTGTGATCGTCGGCTCGGGGGTTGGCATCCCGTTTCGAGACGGAACCGGTGCTTTGCGCCAGTCCCGCTCGCGTGCTAACGGCTTGTCCGATCACGCGAATGCAGCGATGCTCGGCGCCGCATCCGCCATTTCCCGACGACCCGATGCCAAATTGCCCCGATGGACGACGATGACCTTGACCGATATCCTGACGCAACACGTGGATCTATCCGACCAGGCGAGCAATTGCCGGGTCGGCGATGAAACCGTGATCCTGCATGCGGGCAACGGCACCTATTTCGGTCTCGATGCGGTCGGTTCGCGGATCTGGCAGTTGCTGCAAGAAGGCCTGAGCCCGGCACAATCCTGCGCGCGTATTGCGCAGGAGTTTGCCGTTCCGCTCGAACAGGTCGAGGACGATGCCCGGACATTTCTGGGTGATCTCACGCGGCACGACATCATCAGCTTGCGTTGAATTCGGTCATCGCGCCTTGATTACGGTCTCGCGTCTGCGCCGGCTGTCGGCCAGGGGCCCGATCGTCGTCATCGATTGTCTGCGCGCAACAATCGAACTCGCCTGCGCAAATCGCAAATTTCGAAAGCTGCCGCCGGGCCAACTGGTTGATCAAGTTCGCAGGCCCAACCGCGAATCAGCCGTGCGTGGCAATCGTCCGCTCGATACCCGGCTGGTGGAAAGGATCGCTTACGCGGTTCCGGCCGTGGCGCTGCGCGTGCCCTGGAGATCGGATTGCATGGTGCAGGCCATGGCCGCGCAAAGCTGGCTCGGCCGTTACGGTATAGCTTCGACCATGACGATCGGGGTCCGCAAGGATGCACCCGAAGGCTTCGGCGCGCACGCCTGGCTGTCGGCTGGGGATATTCTGGTGACCGGAGGCGACATCAGCGCTTATGTCGCAATCGAAGTGCCCAGTTCCACGTTGGATGCCGGGACGACTTCGAAATAAGCGCAATTTTGGAGCAATGCGCTGCGAAGCTTTGCTTTGCGCAACTTCAAACGCAGAACGCGATCCCAAAAACAACAAAGGCCGCGCTTCCGGCACGGCCTTTGTTTCAACACTAAAAAAATGGATCAATGGCTGGCTGAGCAGCCCTTGATCGGTGTCGCAGGCGTGGCATCCTTGCACTTGTTCGCATTGGCAATGGTGACCGAAGTGCCGGTATTGGGCGGAGTGATGATGGTGCCAGTTCCCGAGGCAGCAAACGCCGGAACCGAAGCGAGCATGGTGCCAATCGCAAATGCACCGATTATCGAAAGTCCACGCATAGCAACAAGTTCTCCAGCAGAAACAAGCCTTATGCCTATCATGGTGACTTAAGACGGTCAATACGCAGCCGGCCCTGGTCGGCGCGCCCTGCGCTTGCTGACCGCCTTGCAAGTGCCGCCATGAGACTTTGAATTTCCAATCAAATTTTGGAATTTGGGTGGAATCGTGATGTGGCACCGGGACGAGACCCTGCGTCGTGGATTGCGCATTGCTGGACGAAGGCCAAATTCCACCATGCATTTGGTGAAGGCAGCGAATCGCCGCAGCCATCTGCCGATCGGCGGTCTTCGACTGCAATGGCCAACATTCCAGCACCAATCGTTTACAGACTTCGATACCACCTTGCTTTTGAGAGCGATTTCAACGATGTTCATTTTTGAACGCGGTTATGGTTGCGTAACAGCACAAAGGCTTCGGCCTGGTTCGCAGGACTGTCCGGGTGGCTCGCTTCACCCGGCGTGCGGTAGCTGTGGGGCAGCGCGTGTGAACCTGCATTCCTGAACCTGCGCAAATCACAAGATGCTGGCCAATTCGGACGAGCCCACTCCACGAAACCGCAGGCGCGATTGTCTTGCGTTCGACGTCCTGGATCTTCTGCAATCCGAACCGGCCTTGTCGCAACGCAAAATCGCAGAACGGCTCGACATGAGCCTGGGCCAGGTCAACTACTTCTTGAAAATGTTCTCGAACGAGCAATGGATCGAGCGCGTCGGATTGCACGGCAATGGATCGCATCACGTGGAAAGCTACCTGCTGACCGACCAGGGCCTTGCCGCGCGATCGGCTTTGGGTTTGCG
>JANMXI010000080.1:0-1885 GCA_031394735.1 Pseudomonadota bacterium
AGGCGATGCCTGAAGTCGCTTGCGGATCCGTCAGCCTGATCGATGACATCGCGCTTGGTGATCGAAAGGTAGCTGACGAGCGCGAGGATCACGAGCAGGAACAAGGCGCTGGTACCGACCGTGCCGAGACCCAAGCCGCCGTCAGCTTTGGCTTGTGACAGGAGATCGCCGCATGAGGCGCCGAATGGGCGGGTCAGCACATAGGCAATCCAGAATGCCCAGATCGCATCGAGTTTCAGCCAATAGTGAGCTGCGGTTACTACAGCGATGAGGCCCGCGAAGATCAGCGCCGAGGTCGCATAGCCAAGCCGGAAACCCTCGGCCACGAGGTCGCCCGCAGCCGTGCCGAGCGCGAAAGTGAACAGGATCGCGGTCCAATAAAACAGCTCCCGCCGCGTCGTGAAAATGGAATGGATCGACAGGGTTTTCTCGCTGGCATACCAGCCGACAAAGGTGGCGATCAGGGCGATGCTGAAGATCGTGGTGGTAATCGTCAGCGCCACGCCGAAGTTGTCGGACAGATTGTCGGTTATCAACGTCCCGAACACGCTGAGGAACACCACTGCAATCCAGTAAACCGCCGGGATATATCGCTTCGACCACAGCTGCATCGCCAATGCGACGATCAGCAGGACGCCCATCAGGATCGACGTGTTGGTCAGGCCCATGTGCAGGTTGAAATTGAGGAAGTCGGCTGCGGTCTCGCCCACCGTCGTCGCCATGATCTTGATGACCCAGAAGTAGAGCGTAACTTCGGGCACCTTATTGAGCATCTGGCGGACCGGGTTGCTGGTCGGTGCGTTCATCGGGCGATCCAATATGTTGTTGGGAAGGCTATCCGGGAAAGGGCCGTGCCGACAGTCGGGGCGAGCACAAGCTTGGCAAGCCACGAACTCAAGGGTCGTCTTGGTCGCGAGTCATCGGGCCAAAATCCGCCAAGTCGCGAAAAGTGATCTCGGCGCGAAGCCCCGGGCAATTGTCCGATAGCGAAAGCTGCGCTTCGTGGAGTGAAGCAATGGCGGATACGAGCGCCAGACCGAGTCCCGCACCAGGAGAATGCCGACTGGCATCGAGCCGGTAAAACCGCCGGAGAACCTTACCGCGCTCATCAATCGGAATTCCTGGGCCATCATCGGCCACGGCCATCACAACGCCGCCTTCTGTCTGCTTGACCGACAAGCCGATGTGGCTGCCGGTCGGAGTGTGGGCCAGCGCATTTTCGATCAGGTTGGTAATCGCCTGGGTCAGCAACTCCGCATCGCCTTGGACCCGCACGGCAGACTCGATGTCGGCTGACAGGCTGTGATGCGCATCGTCGGCAACCGGCAGATAGGCGTGAAAGACCCGGTCCAGCATTTCGCTCAGATCGACCTTGGCAAAGCGTTGTCTCCCGACCCCTGCCTCAAGCGAGCTGATCCGCAAAAGTGCGCGGAAGATCGCCAAGATTGAATCGGTTTGTGCAATCGCCGCCTCAATCTGCTCCTCGGTAACCGGTTCCGCCCCGCTCAAGCCCTCTTTCATGTCCTCAAGGCGTTGCCGCAAGCGGGTCAACGGCGTTCTCAGATCGTGGGCAATGTCGGTCGAGACCTGCCGCATCCCTGCCATCAGACTTTCGATCCGGTCGAGCATGCGGTTCAGGTTGGTCGATAGATCGTCGAACTCCGCGCTCATCCCGATCGCCGGAAGTCGCTCGGACAAGCTGCCCTGCATGATGCGTCCAACCGCGTGATTGACGCGGTCAAGCCGGCGCAGGAAGATCGTTCCAACCACGAGGCCGCCGATCAACGCCAGCAGACTGATCCCGATTCCGAATGCAATCGTGGACAGGCCGAGGGCCTGCCGCAAATCCTTCAGGTCCGATGTGTCGCTGCCGACGACCAGGATC
>JANMXI010000081.1:0-3116 GCA_031394735.1 Pseudomonadota bacterium
GGCAGTCCGGCGGCGGCCGCAGTCTGTCGGGCGTCCAGCGGCATCTGCAATACATCTTTACGCTTGACTGGATTTTTGCGGATCACAGCGGTATGGCCGCTATGCAAAGGTGATTGCTACAAGCGTGCGCCGGCCGACCCCAGCGGCGCCCACGCCAATAGCGACGCATCGTCCTCAAAAGTGTTGCGCACCAGCCTCGCGCCCACACCATCGGCCAGTTCCTTGTACTGCATCCACGACTGCACCGCGACGATGGGCGTGCCGCGACCCGAATCGAATTGCAGCGGGCCGTAGACATTGGCGGTGTAAATCAGATCTTCATCGCTGACCCGCTGCGTGGCATCATGCCGCGCACCCGCGGGTTCGTAGAACCATGCTCCTGGACCATAGCCTTCAGGCGGGCCGGCGCGATAACCGATTCGGCCGTGCAGCACCATGAAATCGGCGGCGCCTAGATGATAGTGTGGCCCGGCCACGCCGTTATGCCGCACGATGAGCGAGGTGATGCCGGTTTCTTCGCTGACACGCAGGATCTTGAATGCCATGTCTTTCACCGCGGGATTCTCGATCCAGGAAACGGCGCGCGTATCGATGAAATGCGGGTTCACCGGATGTGCCGCAACACTGCGCCGGCCAACCGCTTCATCGACCAGAGCTTTGGAATCCTTACCCGCGATGGCGAGAGGTTCCGCTGGCCCTTGATAGCCTCGTGGTAGTGGGCCCATGCAGTCGGCCAGGGTGCTTGGAACTAGCGCGATACCGCGGTCGCGCGCCGCGGCCTGCACGTCGAGCGCCGTCTGGACGCCGGTTACCTGACGCCCATCCGCTCCAACAAAAGCGACCGGTCCGTAGAAGTTGCCCAGAAACTCGGTATCCACATCCGCCGTTAGTGAACCGATGCGTGAGTTCGCCGGCACATACCCCCAAGTACCGGGGCTGAGAAGGCCTGAAAGCGCGCTGCCGGCATAGCTCATCGCTCCGGACAGGATGATCATGTCCATCGCGCCGAGGTAAACCAGGCCATTGAGGACTGTGCCGGCCTTGATTTGTACCAGCACCGAAAACGCGCCGCTTTCGCCGCTGGCTCGCAGCGGCTTGATTGACATGCCTGGCGCCTGCGGCAGGCGTATCCAGGGTAGTTTATTGGTATCGACGCCGCCTTCGATACCGGTGGGATCAAATTCGGGGTTGTAGCCTGTACTCATGGTAGCGAGTTTCCGATATGAGGTTGGTTCGTAAAGATTAGGCGCAGACCTGGGTATTTGGCCAGATCAACGAGTAACAGGCGCAGGCAATCCTGCGCAGCGGCGGATCGCCGCCTTCTATCCGGGCCTCCGGGACGGTTCTCATGTTGCCGGCAAGCTGTTCGAGGCGCGTGGGTAAGCGCATGTCATTGGTGCACCTAGACGGTGCGACTTGCGCTCGCTCAGAGCATTGGATGTTGGAGTCAGCTGGGTAAATTGGATTTTCCTCCCGGAACGCCCCCGACGACATCGCGCTTGGGCCATAGATAATCGACGCGACATTGGCTGAACTGCCAGACGCCCTTGCACTTGCGATAGCCGTCCGCATAAACGCCCAACAACAGCAGCGGATTGCGATCCGCCTGCGCCGTCACCCAGCAGGTCAGGTAGCAACGTCCTTCGGAAGTGTCGGGGCCGGTCAGCTCGATCCAGTGGTTGGTCACCGAATGCAAGTACGGGTAGCCTCCAGTGCGGTTCGTGTCGTACTGCGTATGCACGTTTGCGAGATTGCGCCGCAACTCGGCACGGCCAACCCAACGGCCAAGCCCAAAATCGCACACCGCATCCTCGGTGAAGAGCATCCCCAGTGTATCGAGGTCGTTGGAATCGAGCAGATGCGAATACATCACGCGAAGCCGCTTGATCTCTTCGATATCTATCAATGTTGTGCTATCGAGTGTTGTCATTTCCATGCCGTCAATTTGGTGCGCGCAACCAGCTCGAGGGACTTAGAGCTTGCCATCAGCACGGTGGTTCGCTTTCCCGATGCTGCCCATGTGGTTGAATTGGGCAATGGCGGCCTGGTATGTAAGATGAGCAGCTTGATCCAACGGCAGCATGCGCTGTGCGTCGGAGAGCACTTCCACGCCAAACAACCCGGCATAGCCGGTTGCATCGACACTGCGCAAAAAATGTGGGATATCGATGCTGCCCTCTCCGGGGCGTCGCCGGTTGCGTATCGTGTCCTCGATCAATGTCCCGATCACTGCTTCATCCGCATCGTCGAGCTCAATATGCTTGATGTAGCGGCCTGGAACTTTCGCAATATCGTCGAAGGCAATGCCGCCGCGCGACATATGCCATACGTCCAAGCACAGTCCGCCATTGGGTGCAGCAGCCTTGTCGACGATTTCCACGGCGGTCGGCAGATCCCGGATGTTCGAGAAGGGCAGAATTTCGATGGTTACGTTGGCGCCGACGCTGGCCGCTTGTCGACATAGCGTCGCGAACTCGGCTGCCATCCAGTCCGTCGACCATGTGCCACCGTAAAAATCACCTGTTGCCTTGATCTGGAAGGCGCCAAGCTTCTCGGCGCCTTCCAGCATGACCTTTCGAGCCGTATCGGACGCGCGCCGCCGATCACCATCGACAAACCAATCGAGCAGGGCTTCAATCTCCAGATACTGAAGACCGGCGTCATCCAGAATGCGCTTGATGCCGGCGTAACCATGCCGCGCTATCGATTGCAGCAGATCGTCCGAATGCAACCCGATTCCGCAGTAGCCCGCTCGCGCGGCCGCCTGGGCCCGGTCCGCCAGATCAAGCGGACTCGCCATGCTGGCGGCCAGCGGCAGAATGTTCCCTGCGAGTGTAAAATAGGAGGCAATCAATCGCGGCTCGGTGGGCATCGTGCGTACGTCAGGCGACGAATTCAGCGCCGGGGATGGCTTCGTACATGGATGCCCACAGCGGGGCGCCCAACGATTCCGATATATGGAGTGCTCCGGCACCCATCGCGGCGCCGAGCTTGGTCAGGGCCTGCATGGGATCTCCTTCCCCTTCAAACAAGACCAGATAGCGATACACGGTGCCCTCGCCGTTGCTGCCATCGACGAGTTTTAAGCGCTCGCCCCGGCTGAACCCGGCCGCGCG
>JANMXI010000082.1:0-7031 GCA_031394735.1 Pseudomonadota bacterium
CCATGTTTTCAAGAATTTCAGTCGAGGCCCAATACGATTCGCCCGTGAATTTTTTCACATCAACGGCACGGGTTGCGCCACCTCTGCTCTCAATCAGTTTCTGCGAGGGTGCCGGCATCGGACTATCGACGCCGCGCAGCACTTCGATCCAATGTATGGAGCCCAGATTGTCAGGCAATACGGAGGGACTGACGACGAAATCGAGATCGGTAGCCAGAGCTGCGCCCAGCCGATATCCCGCGACTTCTATTGCTTCCCCATTTTTCAGTCTCCCTCGCAAGTCTGCGACGCTTTCCGCGCGGTTGTCGGCCATCATTGCGGCCGCTGTTCTCAACCGGAGAAATTGAGAAAGATGGCGATTGCCGTCAAAGACCGGTTGCCAAAATACCGTTCTCTCGATGCCCGGAATCTTGCCAGCGACTACCGCCGCTGTGGCAAGCGCGGCGCCCAAACGAATTGCCAATATGCCCGTGACCGTATTGCCTGCGTTCGCGCTCCAGGCGCAGACCGTCGCCAGATCATCGATCCAGCACGACCAATCAGCTTCAACAAAATCGCCACCACTGTCGCCGGTGCCATACAGATCCGGAAGGAGCACGAGATAGCCACTTTCAACGAGCCTCAACGCGACCTTGGTAACCATCGCGCGGCACTTGTTCATCTCTTCGGCAAATGGCTGAATAACCAACACGACGCCAACAACGTGCTTCGGGCGTCTGACGAGCAGGAAAATCCGACCTTTGGGTCCGCGAAGATAGTGTCCTTCAGTCGCGTTGCTTGTCACGCAACAGTCTTTTGTGCAAGGAATCGGACGAGAGACCCTACGGTCGCAAACACTTCAGCGGACAGTTCGTCGTCCTGAATGGTAATGCCGCACTCTTCTTCCATCATCGTAATAACTTGAACCACCGCCATGGAGTCGAACTCGGGCACGCCCCCCAGCAGCGGGCTGTCCAAGGTGAGCAAGTCTGCGCGGGTCCCGATGTTCAACGCATCGCGCAAGATATTCTTGATCTGCGTCAGTTTATCCATAATCCAGTCGTCAACCGCCCGAAATGTCTGGGAATGTATTTTGCAGTACGTCGTATACTAATGCACGGGCATTCCACGGTCGAAGCGAATTCATTTGACATCGCACGAGTGTACAAAATCCGCTCCGACCAGAGCCTGCGTTGCGTCACGGCACTAGAATCCGGCCTATTGAAAAACTGAACATGGCGATACCGATATTTGGTTTCATGGGTGAATTCCCAGGCAGAGCTGACGCCGGAGCACTACGAGCCTACAGCGACGAGACCCTGTCGCGCTCAAGCGATCGGACGGAATTCCGCGCTGATGAATACCACGGCTGCGGCGGTCCGGAAGTCGCTGTTGATGAGTCGATTGTGTTGGCTGTGAGAGGCCACTATTCGTTTGCCGATTCTTTGAAAGAGCAGCCTTCTGCTGAAAGGCCAAGTGCAGGTGCGGTCCTCGCCGCGTATCGCAAGCATGGAGTGTCAGTGCTCCAGGGACTATACGGTTCGTTCGCACTCGCTATCGTAGACCCGCGCATGAAGCGCACGTTGTTGGCCATTGATCGCATGGGAATCGAGCGGCTTGCATATAGCACCGGCAACCACGGCATCGTATTTTCCACCTCCGCGGAGTTGGTGGCCAAATCCCCGGTAATTCGGGCGGGCACAAATATTCAAGCGCTATACGACTACTTGTTGCTGCATATGATCCCGGCCCCTAACACCATCTTTCAGGGCGTTCACAAGCTCCGCGCCGGGAGCTACGCACTTTTCGAGAACGGCGAGCTCACGGTCGCCCGTTATTGGACACCGCGGTTCTCAATCGGTAGCGATGGGCGATTTGCAGACTTGAAGGAACAATTGCACAGTTCACTGTACGACGCTGTCGCGAGCCAGATCGTCGATGGAGAAAGCGTCGGCGCTTTTCTAAGCGGCGGACTCGACAGCTCGACAATTTCGGGCGTACTCAGCAAGACTGTCGACGCGCCTGCGAATACCTTTTCAATAGGCTTTGGATACGAAGATTACGACGAACTGCCCTATGCGCGGGTCGTCAACGCGCACTTTGGATGCAAAGGCCACGAATACACCATACGCGGCTCAGATATTCTCGAAACGTTTCCGTTGATTGCCCGTGCCTACGATGAGCCTTTTGGCAACTCCTCGGCCCTGCCCGCCTTTTATTGCGCACGTCTTGCACGGGACAACGGCGTCACACATTTGCTCGCCGGCGACGGAGGCGACGAGCTGTTCGCAGGCAACTCCCGTTATGTCGAACAGCGGGTCTTTGAGCGCTACGCGCTGCTTCCCGAAGCGTTGCGCCGCGGAGTCCTGGAAAAGGCGCTGTCACGCTGGCCTGCCTCCTTGCGCGGCACGTTGATCCGCAAAGCCCTGGGCTACATCGAAAAGGCCAATACCCCGCTGCCTGACCGGTTGGAAGCGTGGAATCCTCTCAAACTCCTGCGCCCCGCCGATGTCCTTCACCCCGAATTCATGGCCGAGATCAGCACCGGCTCGCCCTTCGAGCAGATGCGTGAGGTTTGGGCTTCCACCCCCAGCGAAGCATATCTGCATCGATTGCTTTACTTCGATTGGCAATACACGCTCGCCGACAATGACTTGCGAAAAGTTGAAACCATGTGCGCGCTCGCCGGCGTGCGGGTCTCCTACCCGATGCTGAATCACGCTGTTGTGGACCTGTCCGCACGGATACCGCCCTCCCTGATGATGCCAGGAGACAAGCTTCGCGATTTTTACAAGCGGTCGATGCGAGGCTTCTTGCCTGACGCAGTCATCGGCAAAAAGAAGCATGGCTTTGGTTTGCCATTTGGATTGTGGCTAAAGGAGTCCGCGCCACTCAAAGAGATGATCTTCAGCAATCTGTCCGACTTTCGCAGGCGCAGAATCCTGCATTCGCCTTTTCTCGATCGATTGCTGAATCTTCACGACAATGAAGACGCACGCTATTACGGAGTCTTCCTGTGGGTCATAGGGATGCTGGAACAATGGATGCGCGAGCATCGGGTCGCGCTATGATCTGGCGGACCAGGGTGCATCCATGAAGAGCCTGTCGAGGCCTGAATCAACGCTGGTCCGACTCGCCTCTCGGGCATTTTCAAGGACCGGACGTTCCGCGACTCTCGTCGTGCTCATATTCCATCGAATTCTTGCAGAACCGGATCCGCTGCTGCCAAGCGAACCGGATGCGGCGTCCTTCGCCATACAAATGGGTTTGGCTGCATCCCAATTCAATATTTTGCCCTTATCGGATGCCGTAGCACGATTGCGCGACGGAACCCTGCCGGCACGCGCACTCTGCGTAACGTTCGACGACGGCTACGCCAACAACTGCACGGTAGCGCTTCCGATACTTGCAGCGCGGGGAATTCCGGCAACGGTATTCGTCGCAACCGGGTTTCTAAACGGCGGTCGCATGTTCAACGACACGATTATCGAATCGATCCGGCGCGCTCCGGCTGATTTTGACCTGCGCGATCTTGGCCTGGACATCTATCGACTTACCGGCGACGCCGCGAGACTGGCGAGCGTCGAGCAAGTCATTCGCAAGCTCAAATATTTAGGGGTTCGCGAGCGACTGCAGGCATCAAACCAAATCGCGGCCCGAACCGGCCTTGCGGAACATTCGGATCTTATGTTAACCGACGATCAGGTCCACCGCCTGTCAAAATCAGGCATCCAGATCGGAGCGCACACGGTCAATCATCCGATCCTGACGGCGATCGACGCCGTGACCGCGCGCGAGGAGATGATTGCCGGCAAACGCCGACTTGAAGCCATTACTGGCCGCCCCGTCAACGTATTTGCGTATCCAAATGGACGACCGAATTTGGACTACGACTCCACGCATGTCACGATCGCCCGCGAAGTTGGTTTCGAAGCCGCATTGTCGACTGCCTGGGGAGCGGCACACCGCCAAAGCGACTTCTTGCAGATTCCCCGAATTGCGCCCTGGGATAAAACCGGCCTACGTTTCGGACTTCGAATCGCTACAAGCTACGCGCAGCGAAAATTCATAACGGCGTAATGTCGAGGCTGTCGGCGACTGTCGACGGTGTGCGCCATCTGCGGTACGCCGTTACCGCTTGCGTTCCTCATAGACACGAATCGCTTGAATGCATGCTTGCTCGAAGATCTGCGAAGCGACTTTAAAACCGCATTTTGAGTCGACAAATGACCGTGCGTTCCGTGACAAGGTGTGACGCAATTGTGCATCGTTCAACAATCTGACCACGGCTTCAGAAAAATCGGCCGCGGCGTCGGCAACCAGGCAATGTTCCCGGTCAACAACCGGCAGCCCCTCCACGCCAATCGACGTGGAAACGACTGCCGCCCCCATCGCCATGGCCTCATATACCTTCAATCGCGTCCCGCCGGCAATTCTGAGAGGAATCACAGAGACGGCCGCCCCTGCAACCAGCGGACGAACATCGTCGACAAATCCAGTGAATTCCCACGGCAGTCCGCGGTTGCGCGCCTCTCCCACCAAGGACGCGGGCGGGGATCGCCCGACAACGGTCATTCGCACTCGAGGATTTCGCGAAGCAATTGCGGGCCAAATGTCGTTCATGAAATATCGGACCGCGTCCTGGTTGGCCATCCAGTCCATGGAGCCGCAAAACAAGATATCTTGATTACGTACCGGTTCGCCATATTGAAAGTAATTCAGGTCGACGCCCGTCGGAATTACAGCGGTGTTTTTAGCATCATACGCAGATTCAAATATTGATCGATCCCTGTCGGATACCGCCACGGTCACGTCGAATCGGGCGAGGCTGGCTCTTTCAAATCGCAGCATTTTGCGATGCTGGCTTGCCCATAGGGCTCGCATCACCGGATTTCCGGCAACCTCGCGATGGCGTGCGAAAATCTCCGCCTCGACGTTATGAGTGAATAACACGGAGGGACACGACAGGACGGCCGGCGCCAACACTGCCGCGTGCAAAAAATCGAAAACCACCACATCGACGCTGCCGCGCAGTGCTGCACTCACAAGCGACTTCGCATGGGGACTCGAATCCAAACGGACCGGCATGGGCAGGTCATCGAACAGGAACCGGGCGCGCCGCATCGTATTGCGCCAACCTTCGTCGGGCATCGGCCAGAAATCGAATTGGTCGCACACACCTTCAAGCTCAGATCTGAATTGGGCGGCCAATTTATTGCTACCCGGTGAAACGAGGCGAATTTTGAATTTGCCGTTCTTTAGGCCGCGCAAGATCTGGGTCGTGCGGATCTTGCCGCCGGAATCGACTGGAAACAAGAAGCGCGGTGACACGAAAAGCAGAGTGGCAGAATAGCTCAAATGGCACCCTGATTCGATTTCGCGGCCATCAGACGCTCGGCAAACAAGTTCAAAACCTTGTCGGCAACATCGCCCCAGGTACCGATCGCAAGCCCTCGGGAGATCGCGTTCGCATCCCAGCTCCGGGAAAGCGCCTTCGTTAAGCCGGCGGCCATGGCGTCGACGTCATCAACCGGGACCAGATACCCGTTGATACCGTCAGAGACGTAATATGCGTTGTCGCCGACCGGAGTCGTCACAACGGGCGTTCCCGAGGACAGAGACTCGAGAACGGCATTGCAGCAACCCTCCCGCGCCGTAGCGAGCGCAAATACATCTGCCGCCTGCAACCATTCCGCAACTCGTTCGGGCGGAACGCCACCGAGGAATCGCACCCGCGGAGTCAGGTTCAACTCCTTCGTCAGTGCCTTCAATGCGTCGGGACATTGCGGCTCATAGTCGGCACCGCCGACGATGGCCAGCGACACTGGCTTTGCATTCGTACCTAACCGTGCCAACGCCCGCAACAACACGTTGTGACGCTTTCCGGATATCAGATGCCCCACGCTTACGATCAATCGATCATGAGCGGACAAGCCAAGCTTCGCGCGCATCGCCGCTTTGTCTCCGGGTCTGAACAAGGTTGAGTCGATCGCATTGGGTATGACCGCGATATTGTTCGCGCGGACGCCAGCGGCAACCATGACGTCGCGAAGCGAATGGCTCACGCTGATGCAACCGGTGGCCGAATTCAACGCATCAATAATCTGCCGACGAAGCGCCGGCTGTTGTATCTTGACGGCCTCGAGCCCCCTGATGGTCACAAAAACCGGAATTCCGAGGCGTCGCGCAGCCATCACGCAACCAACTCCGTCGGGGTAGCCGAAATGCGCATCGAGCAAGTCGATCGGGCCACAACGTTGGAGTTCGCGAAGTTTGCGAATGACCGCTCTGGAAAGCCAATGCCCGTCGAGCAACTTGAGCAGGCTCGGAATGTAGAACATGGGTTCGTGAAGAATATCGAGGCCCTGCACCGCATGCGATTTGTCTGCCGCCCATCGCGGCACCGGCGCCAGCCCCGGGAAATACGCAATGGGCTGTAAAATACGCAGATCTGCACGCGATGACATGGCCTTCAAGCGGTTGAACACAAAAATGCCGGCACCCGGTCGCTCCGGTGTGGGTAGGGTCCGGCACACACTTAGTATGCGCAGCACGGCCGTATGCCCTGTAGGGGATGCAATCCACCCTTGCCCGTTGCGGCAATCTCAATCGCCAATGGTCCCGTCATCGGACTATTGTTTGCATATCGCGTTCGAATTCTTCAAAAATGCGTCAAACATCAGCAAAGACCACAATGGACCACTATGGTCGCGCTTGCCGGACTGATGCTCTTCAATGATCGAAGACAAAGCATCCTCATTGAAAAAGCCGGTTTCTCGAAGCGCGCCCCCTAACACAGCATCGCGCACGGTTTGACGCAGAGGCCCGCGAAACCAGCGAATCAGGGGCACGGCAAATCCCATCTTGGACCGATGCAGGATCTGTGCAGACAAATGCGATTCCATGGACTTCTTCAACAGAAATTTCGTCTGCCCACTGCGGATCTTCATCGACGTCGGCAGGGTTGCCATCCACTCGACCAGTGGATGATCCATCAGCGGCTCTCGCACTTCCAGCGAATGAGCCATGCTCGCGCGGTCCACCTTGGTATT
>JANMXI010000083.1:0-22429 GCA_031394735.1 Pseudomonadota bacterium
GCGGCGCAAGATCGCCTCCCTGAACTACCTGCTGGCCTCGCATGTCTGGCGCCAGGATCACAATGGCTTCACGCATCAGGATCCCGGCTTCATCGACCACGTCATCAACAAGAAGGCCGAGATCGTGCGCGTATACCTGCCGCCCGATGCCAATTGCCTGCTGTCGGTCATGGATCATTGTCTGCGCAGCCGCCACTACGTCAATGTCGTGGTCGCGGGCAAGCACCCGTCACCGCAATGGCTGAATATGAATGCCGCCATCGATCATTGTTCGCAAGGCATCGGTATCTGGTCCTGGGCCAGCAATGACCAGGGCGCTGAGCCGGATGTGGTCATGGCTTGCGCAGGCGATGTCCCGACCTTGGAGACGTTGGCGGCGGTGTCGATTTTGCGCAAGGAGCTCCCTGAGCTGCGCGTGCGCGTCGTCAACGTGGTGGACCTGATGAAGCTACAGTCCAGCAGCGAACACCCGCATGGCCTGAGCGATCAGGACTTCGATTCGCTGTTCACGCGTGACAAGCCCATCATCTTCGCCTTCCACGGCTACCCCACCTTGATTCACCGCCTGACATATCGCCGAACCAATCATGACAGCATGCACGTGCGCGGTTACAAGGAGGAGGGCACCGTGACCACGGCATTCGACATGACCGTTCTCAACGACCTCGATCGCTTCCATCTGGTGATCGATGTCATCGACCGCGTACCGCAGACCGGCAGCAAAGGTACCTATCTGAAGCAGGCACTCCGCAATAAGCTCGTGAAACACAGACAGTACATTGCCGAACACGGTCTGGACCTTCCGGAAATCCGCGATTGGAAGTGGAGTGCAGAACGCGGCGAATCCTGAAACGATAATCTCGTGCCCAACCCGATCAAAGGACTATGCTGCTGGCGCACAGCGACTGCTTTCTCAAGTTCGCTTTGCTGCGATCACTCGGTGAATAGCCTTCGCAACTTCAACCAGAGGGGAGTAAATTATGTTAAGTACAAGACTTCTCGGAACCGCCAGCCTCGCAATGCTAGTCGGTTTGACGATTGCGAGCGTAGCTCGGAGCGATGATGACGACGCTGAGTCGGCACGGATCAGAGTAGGGTTTCAGATTGCGCCGGTGCCACTCAATTACGCTCGTAAGAATCGAGGGCTCGTCGGGCTTGGTAGCTACATCATGAATGCGCAGGGCGGGTGCAACGACTGCCATACCTATCCTGCTTACGCGCCCGGGGGCGACCCGTTTAAGGGCCAACCACCGGTGGTTAACTCTGAGCAGTATATGACGGGTGGCCGGCAATTCGGCCCGTTTACCTCGCGCAACCTGACGCCGGATGAATTTGGTCGTCCTGCGGGGCTTACTTTTGAAGAGTTCAAGAACGTATTGCGCACGGGTGCTGAACCGGACCGACCGGCAGGTTCTCATTTGCCGCCAATCCTGCAAGTGATGCCGTGGCCTGTCTACGGTCTGATGACTTCGCGGGACTTGCGGGCGATTTATGAATACTTGCGCGCAATTCCTTCGCGTCCTGACAATCCCGCGCCAGGCCCGTAACGGAAAGTTCGAGCGGCACACAAGTGATGGCGTGATACGTTGGGGCGGGTCGGACGATCCCGCCCCTTTCTCAACCCACGCAAGCGAAACGAACAGCGGTTGATCCGAGTAAGTACAGTTCCCGATAGCGAATTTTGGTACGACGCGTATGGTTGCTGCCATGACATACAAAATTCGTAAGATCCTGATCGCGCTCGCGGACCCAACAGCAAAAGGCATCAAGGCCATCAAACGGGGCGCGGAAATCGCGACTAGGAGCCGCGCATCCCTCGAACTGTTCAGTTCGGTCTCCCTGACGGGCTCCTACGGAGACATCAGTCGCGCCGAATCCCGCGAGTTTGCGCGCCTCTTGCTCACGCAGCGCCAGGCGCAGCTGGAGCGACTGGCGAGCGGTCTTCGCCGGCAGGGGTTCGACGTCGCCTGTACGGTGGAGCTGGACTATCCAGCCGCCGACAGCATCGTGCGGCAGGTGCAGCGCTCCAAGCCAGACTTGGTGTTGATCGACGCACATAAACACAATCTGTTCGCGCGGCTGCTGTTGTCACAGACCGATTTTGGCCTGATACGCGAATGTCCTGTGCCCTTGCTCATCGTCAAGGGCGGCCGAATGCGGGCACGTCCGGTGGTGTTGGCGGCATTGGATCCGTGGCACAGTGTCGGCAAGCCGGCGAGTTTGGATTCACGCATCATCGACATGGCGCGGGGTCTGGCGACCCTCAATCGCGGCTCCGTACACACCGCCCACGTGTACGCGCCCATGTTCGGCTTCGTGGCCGGGTCGGTTGCCGGGCCGGCGTCAATCCCGATTTCGCTTCCCGATGCCAAGCGCTACAAGGCGTCGATTCAGAAACAGTTTCGGGCGCAGAATCGCAAACACCGCATCGGTGCCCGCAACGCACATTTGCGCGCCGGCGATCCGGCGCTGGAGCTGCCGTTCCTGGCGCGCTCGGTCAACGCCAGCACCGTGGTGATGGGTGCAGTGTCGCGCTCGACCTTCAAGCGCATTTTCATCGGCAATACGGCCGAGCGGGTGCTGGACGCATTGCCCTGCGACGTGCTGATCGTCAAACCACCTGGATTTCGCAGTTCAGTTCGCTAGATGGCGAATGTCCGGATGAAGATGGGTGCTGGCTTGGCCCGGCATAGATGCGAACCAACTGGCAACGTAGTGCTCTGGAGTCTACGAAGTGGATCGCAAATTCTTTATTCGTGCGTAATGTGAAATGGTTCGCTAGTGTTGAGCAGCCGAGCATCCAAGGCGATGGGTGGGGCGCGCAAATGATAAATTACGCGGTATAGCCTGGATATGATGGATCGCGTCGTTATCAATATGGTTTCTAGAACACTCAGCGTCGCCCCAATGATGGATTACACCGACAGACACTGCCGGTTCATCCACCGTCTGTATTCGCCGCATGCCCTCCTGTACACCGAGATGATCGTCGCGGCCGCCATCGTGCGCGGCGATGCGCAGCGCCTGCTGGCCTACGGACCCGGTGAGCATCCGGTGGCATTGCAAGTGGGCGGCAGCGACCCTGCGGAGCTGGCCCAAGCTGCGCGCATCGGCGCGTCGATGGGATACGATGAAATCAATTTGAACGTGGGCTGTCCGAGCGATCGGGTCAAGAGCGGTGCGTTTGGCGCCTGTCTCATGCTGAATGCGCCGTTGGTAGCCCAATGCGTAACAGCGATGCGCGATGCGGTCGCCGTACCCGTCACGGTCAAATGCCGCATCGGCATCGATGCGCGTGAGGACTACGAATTCTTTGCAGCCTTCATCGACACGGTGGCGGCAGCCGGCGTCACCTGTTTCGCCGTGCATGCGCGCAACGCCATCCTGCAGGGGCTGTCGCCGCGCGAGAATCGCGAGATTCCGCCGCTGAAGTACGACTACGTGTACCGGATCAAGCGCGAGCGTCCTGACCTGACCATCATTCTGAACGGCGGCGTCCTGACTTCCGAGGCAGCGGCGGCGCATGTGCAGGCCGGCGTCGATGGCGTCATGCTGGGTCGCGCGGTGTGCCAGCGACCCGCGTTGCTAGGGGAACTCGAGAGGGCGCTGATCGATCCTACCTGGAAGGTCCCGGAGCCGCTGCAGGTGATCGAACAGGTGGTGGTCTATGCGCGCGAACAACTGGCCCACCAGGTGCGGCTGCATTCCATCGCGCGGCATCTGCACGGGCTCATCGCCGGCGCCAGCGGCGCGCGCGCCTGGCGGCGCTTCCTGTCGGAGGTCGCGGCACGGCCGGATGCACTGCCTGAGGTTCTGTTTGGTGCTGCCGACATCTTGCGCCGGGCGGCTTGAATGACATGCTGCGCTTCGCGAGTGCAGCAACCAGCTCCACATTAAGTATAATCGTCCCGCTCTATGGGTAATGAAACTGAACTGGCCATTGTCTTTGCCGATGTCGTCGGCAGTATGAAGCTGTACGAGCAGTTGGGTGACCTGCGCGCCCGCGAAATGGTTGCAACCTGTATCGACGTGATGCGCACTGCCACCGACCAGAACGAAGGCATGGTCATCAAGACCATGGGCGATGAAGTCATGTCCACCTTCCCGACGGCCGACGATGCGCTGAACGCGGCATCGCAGATGCAACGGCAGATCGCCGCACATCCCGCATTGAAGGTCGATGAGCATGCCGTTGCAATTCGAATCGGCTGCAACTTTGGCCCAGTAGTCGTTGAAAACAGGGACATTTTCGGCTCTGCCGTCCATACGGCGAATCGCATGACCAGTCAGGCCAAGGCCGGTCAGATCATGACCACCGCAGCCATGGTGGAGCGGCTGTCGCCGGACTGGCGAGCCTGTGTCCGCCAGATCGACATCGCCACAGTCAAAGGCCGCAGCAGCGAACTGGCCCTGTTCGAGGTGCTATGGCAGACCGAGGACATCACCAGCATGGTGCCTGCCATTGCCATGGCCTCTCGCAATGGGGCCAAGGACAAGCCGCACCGCTTGAGGCTGCGGTATCAGGGCCAGGAAGTCATCGTCGACGAACGGCGCAACAACATCAGCATGGGGCGCGCTGAGGAGAACGATCTGGTGGTCAAGGGCAACCTGATCTCACGACTACATGCGCGCATCGAAATCAGCCGCAACAAGTTCATGCTGATCGACCAGAGCACCAACGGCACTTTCGTGCAGGGCAAGGATGGGGACGAAGCGTTCGTGCGCCGCGACTCCATGCAGATTCGCGCCGAAGGGTTGATCGGCCTGGGCAAGGCGCCGGACAGCAATTCCTCGCTGGTCATCCGCTACATTTGCGAGGAATGAACGCGACGGCGCTTGCGCCGTCAGGCTTTTTTCAATCTTTCGATGGCCGCGGCATGCTCATCCTGCAATGCCTTGGGAAGCCGCGGGCCGAATTGCTGCATATAGGCGCCGATGCCATTCATTTCATCACGCCACAGATCAGCATTCACCGTCAGCAGTTCTTCGATGGCGCCGGGGGCGATGTCCAGCTCATGCGTGTCAAGATCCGCCGGTGCCGGCAGATAGCCGATGGCGGTGTCGCGCGCGCCGGCTTTGCCCTTGCAGCGATCGATGATCCAGCTCAACACGCGCAGATTGTCGCCGAAGCCAGGCCACAGAAATTTGCCGGCTGCATCCTGACGAAACCAATTGACGTGGAAAATCTGCGGCGGGTTTTTGAGTTTCTTGCCGACGTTGAGCCAATGGTCCCAATAGTCACCAAAGTTGTAGCCGGCGAAAGGCTTCATGGCCATCGGGTCTCGGCGCACGATGCCGACTTCACCGACGGCAGCGGCGGTGGTTTCCGAGGCAACACCGGCGCCGACCAGAACGCCATGCGCCCAGGAGCGCGCCTGATACACCAGCGGCGCCACTGAGCGGCGACGTCCACCGAAGACGATGGCCGAGAGCGGCACGCCGCTGGGGGCGTCGGCCAGTTTCGAATAGCTCGGATTCTGTCGCGCGGCCACGGTGAAACGAGAGTTGGGCTGCGCGGCCGGACCGTTCTTCGGGTCGTACGGCCGGCCCTGCCAGTCGAGCACCGGAACGCCGCTGGGCAATCCTTCCCACCAGGGTTGATTGTCGGCGGTCAACGCGACGTTGGTGAAAATGGTGTCGCGTTGAATGGTCTCGAACGCGTTGCGATTGGTCTTGGTATTGGTGCCCGGCACCACGCCGAAATAACCGGACTCGGGGTTGATCGCATATAGACGGCCATCGGCACCAGGATGCAGCCAGGCAATGTCATCACCCACGGTCCAGATCTTCCACCCTGGGAAAGACTCGGGCGGAATCAGCATGGCGAGATTGGTTTTGCCGCATGCTGACGGGAACGCGCAGGCGAGGTAATGCACCTCGCCTTGCGGGCT
This sequence comes from Pseudomonadota bacterium, assembly GCA_031394735.1. Lineage (GTDB taxonomy): Bacteria > Pseudomonadota > Gammaproteobacteria > Steroidobacterales > Steroidobacteraceae > TMP-86. The sequence continues at coordinate 5,892 of JANMXI010000083.1, forward strand.
TTCGATGCCGACGATCAGCATGTGTTCGGCAAGCCAGCCCTCGGTGCGTGCCTGCCAGCTTGCTATGCGCAGCGCGTGGCACTTCTTGCCGAGCAACGCATTGCCGCCGTAACCGGAGCCGAAACTCTTGATCGACAGCTCTTCGGGGAAATGCATGATGAAGCGCCGCTCGGGATTCAGATCGCCGGTGGAATGCAGCCCTTTGACGAAGGTGCCTTCGTGCGCGAGGCGCTCCAGCGCGGCGCGACCCATGCGGGTCATGATCTTCATGTTCAGCACCACATAGGCGCTGTCGGTGATCTCCACGCCGCAGCGGGAAAACGCTGAATCGATCGGTCCCATGCAATAGGGCACGACGTATAACGTCCGGCCCTGCATGCAGCCCTTGAACAGATCGTCCATCTTGCGATGGGCCAACGCCGGTGCCATCCAATGATTGTTGGGGCCCGCGTCGATTTCATTCTGGGTGCAGACGAAGGTGAGGTGCTCGACGCGCGCGACATCGGAAGGGTGCGAACGGGACAGGGTGCAGCCCGGATTCGTCGTTTGATTCAGCGGCAGCAGTTCGTTCTTCTGAATCAGTTCGCGCTCGAGCGTATCGAACTCCGCCTCGCTGCCATCGCACCAATGAATGGCACTGGGTTGAGTTTGGGCAGCGACCTCGCGGACCCAGGCGGCGACGTCCCGACTGAGTGAGGAAAGATCGAAGGTATGCTGCGCCGCTGTTGCCATGGACCGTGGGCCTTGATTTGGTAACTGTACAGACCCGCAAGAATGACAGATGCGTGGCGGGGACGCCAAGTGAGCTATGATCGGCGCCCGGGCCCAATCGTGAGCTTGTTCCGCAAGCTCGTCCAATTTATGTGATTATCGTCACAACATACTGAGTATTTTACAATTATTGCTCTTGGTTCGACCCACCAAGCGAGACTTGCGATGACGTTTGCGGTGTGCATTTGAATGGCCGTCGGGGCGGGTTTCTTCTCGCCGTCGGACTGACCGGATTCGGCAGCGTTTGGGCGCAAAGCGCCCAGCCGGCCGGCATCACTCTGAATACCTTCGCCGAAGTGGAGAAAAAGCGTACCGACAGCGTGGTGGAGCGCTACCTGTTGACCCCGGCCGACCATGTCGTCGCCGGCGATCAGCTCGTCTACACGGTCGAGATTCGCAACACGACAACCCATTCCCGCGACGGCGTGACGGTCACCAATCCGATTCCGGAGCGCATGGGGTATATCGCCTCGTCGGCGGCCGGGCCGGGCTGTGACATCGATTTTTCGGTTGACGGGGCCTTAAGCTTTGCCAAGCCGGAAGGCTTGCTGATCACGCTGCCCGCGGGTCGGACGCGGCCGGCGACGGCCGCCGATTACACGCATATCCGTTGGAAACTCAAATATGCGCTGAGCGGCAACACCACAGCGTTTGCGCGTTTCCGCGCGACGTTGAAATAGACGCCACGACCGATTACATGGACTACAAAGACATCTTCAGCGCGGAGGGTCCCCTGGCGCGCGCCATTCCAGGCTATGCCTATCGTCCCGAGCAGGCGGCGATGGCGAAGGCGGTCGGCGCAGCGCTGGCCTTGGGTGAGCCGTTGATCGTGGAGGCGGGAACAGGCACCGGCAAGACCTTCGCCTATCTGGTGCCCGCGTTGTTGTCCGGCCGCAGCGTCATCATTTCCACCGGCACGCGCACCTTGCAGGAGCAGCTCTTTCATCGCGACGTACCGATGCTGGCGCGCGCCATCGGCATGCCGGTGAAAGCGGCGCTGCTCAAGGGTCGCTCCAATTATCTGTGCCGGCATCATCTGGAACAGCTGCCGCAGCAGCGCGCGCTGTTTGGAACGGGCAAGGGCAGTTCACGGCATCTGGCGAAGATCGTGCGCTGGTCAGCGACGACGAAGACGGGCGATCTGGCAGAGCTCGAAGATATCCCGGAGAACTCGCCGGTATGGCCGCTGGTCACCTCGACTCGCGAGAATTGCCTGGGACAGGAATGTCCACAATTGTCGCGCTGTCATGTTTACGACGCACGTCGCGCCGCGCAGGCCGCGCAGGTGGTGGTCGTGAATCATCATCTGCTGCTGGCGGATCTGGGTTTGAAGGACGAAGGCTTTGGCGATCTGCTGCCCGGTGCTGAAGCGGTGATCCTCGATGAGGCGCATCAGGTGCCGGATATCGCCGCGCAGTTCTTCGGGCTTTCCTGGTCCTCGCGCCAGGTGCAGCTGCTGGCTCGCGATGCGTCCGTCGAGCTGGTCAAGGCGCAGGCGGGCGGTTCGGCGATCAACGAAGTGCTGCAGGATCTGGACGCGCGCATTCAAGCGCTGTACCGCGATGTGCCTCCCAAATCCGGGCGCACCGATTGGGATCGCCTGCCGGAATCCTTTTTCGATTCGCTGACCGATGTGCAGACCATGTTGATGGACCTGGGCAATCGTCTGGAATCGCTGGGCAGTGGACCGGGTACGGCGATGTGCGCGCGCCGCGCGCGCCAATTGGCAGGCAATCTCGCCACGCTGCGCGCGGTCGAAGAACACGCCGGACTTCGCTGGGTGGAGGGCGGCACACTGGGCCTGCAATTGCATTTCACGCCCTTTGAAATCGCCGAGCGGTTGCGCGCCTATGTCGAGGCGCGACCGTGTGCGTGGATATTCACCTCGGCCACGCTGGCGCTGGGCGATGACTTCACGCATTTCTCCAGTCGCATCGGCCTTCCCGATGCGCGCTCGCTGCGCATCGATTCGCCTTTCGATTACCGCGATCAGGCCCGCGTGTATCTGCCGCTGAAAATGCCGGAGCCGCAGGACCCAAGCTATTCGGATCGCTTCATTGACGCAATTGCGCCGCTGCTCGAAGCCAGCGGCGGGCGCGCGTTTTTATTGTTCACCAGTTATCGCGGCCTGAATCAGGGATTGCTGGCGCTGAACAGGCGCTTTCCGACGCCGGTCTTTCCGGTGCTGGTGCAGGGACAGGCGCCGCGCGATGCGTTGCTCAAGCAGTTTCGTGCGCTGGGCAACGCGGTGCTGCTCGGCACGGGCAGCTTCTGGGAGGGCGTGGACGTCAAGGGCGACGCGCTGTCCATCGTGGCCATCGATAAGCTGCCCTTTGCCTCGCCCGACGATCCCCTGCTCAAAGCGCGGCTGGAAGGCATCCGGCGGCGCGGCGGCAATCCGTTCTTCGAGTATCAGGTGCCGCAGGCGGTGCTCGCGTTGAAGCAGGGCGTTGGCCGGTTGATTCGCGATGCGGATGATTTCGGCGTCATCGTCATCGGTGACCCACGCCTGAAGACCAAGGGCTACGGCCGCATGTTTCTGGACTCCCTTCCCCCCAGTCCGGTGATCACCGATGTGAAACTGGGCGCGCAATTCTTGACCAGCCGGCTCGCCGGTTTGCGGCAGCATTGACGCATGCGCGTACTCGCGTTGGATACCGCGACCGAAGGATGCTCGGTGGCACTATGGACCGGAGAGGCGATGATCACGCGTTTCGAGGAACCGGGACGTGGCCATGCGTTGCGCATCCTGCCGCTGGTGGATGAGGTCCTGCGCGAAGCGGCTCTAAAGCTGAATCAATTGAACGCGCTTGTCGCCGGCGTCGGACCGGGCGCCTTCACCGGCGTGCGTATCGGTGTCTCGGTGGCGCAGGGATTGGCATTCGGCGCAGGTTTGCAAGTACTGCCGGTGAATACGCTCGAGGCGCTGGCCATGCAGGCGCTCGCCCGTCCGGCCTGGGCGGGGCGGGAGGTGTTGGCCTGCCTGGATGCGCGCATGGGAGAGGTGTACTGGGGTTGCTTTCGGGCCGACGCGGCGCGAGGCGTCGAGGCCACGGCCGTGCCGCGGGTCGACAAGCCCGACGCCGCCTGCGCCGCCGCGCTGGGCCGCGAACTTGTCGGGATCGGCCGCGGCATCCCGGTGCTGCAGGCCCAAGGCTGGTCTGGATCTTGCGATGCGTTGGCGTTGCCCAATGCCGGCCACATGGTAAAAGTGGCGTTGCTGCGATTGGCGCAAGGGGAAGGGTTGGATGCCGCCGACCTACAGCCGCTGTATTTGCGCGACAAGGTGGCCTTCACCGAAGCCGAACGCGCAGCGGGCGTGCGCAGCGGTGCACGTTGATGTCATCGAAACGTAACATGCGACCGCTGTAATAGAAGGGATCATGACGGCCAAGCGAATTCTGGTGGTGGAAGATGAGAAAGCGATCCGCGACATGATCGCTTTCGGGCTGCGCCGTGCCGGCTATGACGTGACCGAGGCGCAGGATAGCCGAGCCGCGCGCGCCAGTATCGTCGACATCCGTCCGGACTTGCTGCTGGTGGATTGGATGCTGCCGGACATGAGCGGTTTGGAATTGATCCGCACCCTCAAGAAGTCCAAGGACAGTGACGAGATCCCGAGCATCATGCTCACGGCCAAGGCCGAGGAGCAGGACAAGATCAGCGGTCTGGAGGGCGGGGCGGATGACTACATCACCAAGCCGTTCAGCCCGCGTGAGTTGCTGGCGCGCATCCAGGCGGTGCTGCGGCGCTCGGGTCCGGGTGGCGGCGAAGACGTGGTTGAAGTGCCGGGCTTGAAGATCGACGATTCGAGTCACCGGGTCAGCGCCGGCGAGCGCGAGATCTCGCTCGGTCCCACCGAGTACCGGCTGCTGCATTTTTTCATGACGCATCCGGAGCGGGTGTTTTCCCGCGGACAATTGCTCGACCGGGTGTGGGGCGGCAATACCTATGTCGAGGAACGAACCGTCGATGTGCATATTCGTCGCTTGCGCCGGGCGCTGGAACCGTACCTGCTTGACGGTCTCGTGCAGACGGTACGCGGCGCGGGGTATCGGTTTTCGACGCGCGACGCGTAGACTTCGCGTCTATGTTTTCCATGTGGTCGTTTGCGCTCGCGCGGCTGGCCGGCATTCTTGCTCTGGCAGGCGCTCTGGGACTTTTTTTCGGCCACCCCTGGGCCTGGCTGGTGGCGCTGGTCTGCGGCTATACAATCTGGCAGCTCATCGACCTGTACCGGCTCGACGTATGGCTACACGCCCGACCCAAGACCGACCCGCCGGATCTGGGCGGCGTGTGGGGAAATGTGGTGGCGCAGATCGAGCGCCTGAACCGCCGCAAACGCTTTCACAAGCAGCGGGTGCTGCAAATCCTGCGCGAACTGCGCCGCTCCACAGCGGCCCTGCCGGACGGCGTCATCATCCTGAGCCGCCTGCGCGAGATCATCTGGTTCAATCCGCCGGCGGGGCGCTTGTTCGGACTCAAGCGTGGCGTGGATGTGGGCTTGCGCATCGACAATCTGATCCGCGCGCCGGAGTTCGTGAAGTATCTGCACAGCGACAAATTTCCGGGTCCGCTGGTGGTCCGTCCACCGCTGCAGGTCGAATCCTATCTGTCGGTGCAGGCGGTGCCGTACGGCGCCGGTCAGATCCTGCTGCTGGTGCGCGACATCACGCGGCAGATGCAGATCGAGGCGATGCGCAAGGATTTCGTGGCCAATGCCTCGCATGAACTGCGCACGCCGCTCACCGTGATCGCCGGGTACTTGGACACGCTGGCCGATGATCCGGGACTGGATCCGGTGTGGGAAGGGCCAATCCGCGACATGCGCTCGCAAGCGCAGCGCATGAACGCCATCATCGCGGACCTGTTGGAATTATCGCGCCTGGAGTCCACCGATGGCGAAGCCATGGGTGAGCCGATCGACGTTCGCGCCATGCTCGAGCGATTGCACCGCGATGCGCTCGCACGTGCCGATCGGCCCGCCGAGGTCCTTCTGGAAATCGACACGGACGACGGTCTGTACGGATCGGCGCGCGACATCGAGTCCGCATTCACCAATCTGCTGGTGAATGCGCTGAAGTACACGCCGGCCAGCGGCTCGGTGCGCATGCGTTGGTGGAGCGATGACGAGGGCGCGTATTTCGCCGTGATCGACACCGGCATTGGAATATCTCCGGAACATCTGCCGCGCATTACCGAGCGCTTCTATCGCGTCGATGCCGGGCGTTCACGTGCGCAGGGTGGCTCCGGTCTGGGTCTGGCCATCGTCAAGCATGCGCTGCAATTGCATGGCGGCCGGCTCGATGTGGCGAGCATCGAGGACGAAGGCAGCACGTTCACTTGCCATTTTCCGCCGGGCCGGGTCTGGCGGCGTGCAGCGGTTGACGCAGCACGCAATCGGATGTAAACGAATGTTCAACAAATCTTGCAGGTAATGCCAGTATGGAAACCGCCGATCTCACTCACCATATTTCCCGCCGTTTCAACGAGGATCTTGAAAAGCTCCGCAGCCAGGTGCTGCAGATGGGCGGATTCGTCGAGCAGCAATTGCAGAAGGCCATCACCGCGTTGGTCGAGGGCGACAGTGCGCTGGGCGAGTCGGTCGCGAAGGACGACTACAAGGTCAACGGCATGGAAGTGTCCATCGACGAAGAGTGCAGCCGCATCCTGGCGACGCGCTCACCCGCCGCCGGCGATCTACGCGTGGTGGTTGCCATCATCAAGACCATCACCGATCTGGAACGCATCGGCGATGAAGGCGAGAAGATCGGCTACATCGCCTCGCGTCTGGCGACCATGGAGCGACCGCCGGACAAGTACCGCTCGGTGAAGCACCTGGGCCGCGCCGTGGCGCAGATGGTGCACGATTCGCTCGATGCCTTCGCGCGCATGGACTCCAAAGCCGCGCTCAAGACGGTAGAGGAGGACAAGATGGTGGATGAGGAATACGAGTCCATCCAGCGTCAGTGCATGACCTTCATGATGGAAGATCCGCGCAGCATTCGCCGCGTCATGGAAATCATGTGGGTGGTGCGGGCGCTGGAGCGCATCGGCGATCACGCCAAGAACATCTGCGAGTACGTCATTTACATGGTGCACGGCACCGATGTACGGCACACTTCGCTGGCGGATGTGGCGAGGCAGCTCGAATCCGCGCAGCCGATCACGCGAAGCTGAGGCGTAAGGATTCCGATCACGTGCAAGCCTTGTCATGTTTGAGTTCCCGCGGCGCCAATCTGCTCGGCGCGCTGGCCTGCACGGCGCTGCTGGTGTACGCGTATTTTTCGCAATTCGTCCTGCATTTGGAGCCTTGCCCGCTATGCATCTTCCAGCGCGTCGGCGTGGTGGCAATGGGCACCGTGTTTCTGGCGGCCGCCGCGCATGATCCGCGCGGCGGCGCGCGAAAGCTGTACGCGGCGCTGGTACTGCTAACCACCGCCGTGACCATCGCCATCGCGGTCCGGCACCTGTGGATCCAAAGCCTGCCGGAAGGCTCGGTGCCCTCGTGCGGTGCGTCGCTCAAGTTCATGCTCAAAGTGCTACCCTTGAGCGACGTGTTGTCCAAAGTTCTCCAGGGTTCCGGAGAGTGCGCCAAGATCACCTGGCGTTTCCTGGGCCTGTCCATGCCCGCCTGGGTGCTCATCAGCGCCGCGTCGCTCGGCGGCTTCGGCGTCTGGGCCAATATGCGCAAGTTGAAACCGGTGCTGCGCTTCTGATGTCGGCCACGCTCGAGTTGACGCGTGCACTGATCGCGCGTCCGTCGGTGAGCCCGACGGATGGCGGTTGTCAGCAGCTCATGATCGAGCGGCTGCGCGCCATCGGCTTTCACATCGAATCCTTGCCCTTCGGTCCTGTGGAAAATTTCTGGGCGACACGCGGCGACTCGGGTCCGGTGTTTTGTTTTGCCGGGCATACCGACGTGGTGCCGACCGGACCGCTGGACGAATGGACCTCGGATCCGTTTGTGCCCGTCATCCGCGACGGACTGCTGTACGGACGCGGTGCGGCCGATATGAAAAGCGGCCTGGCTGCCATGATCACGGCCTGCGAACAATTTGTGGGCTCTCATGCAAAGCATCGCGGCCGGATTGCCTTTCTGATCACCAGCGACGAAGAAGGCCCCTCCGTGGACGGCACGAGGCGCGTGGTCGAAGTGCTGCAGGCTCGCGGCGAAAAAATCGACTGGTGTCTGATCGGCGAACCCTCCAGCGAAGCGGTACTGGGCGACACCATCAAGATTGGCCGGCGTGGCAGCTTGAGCGGACGGCTGACGGTGCATGGCATCCAGGGTCACATCGCCTATCCGCATCTGGCAAAAAATCCGGTGCATGCGCTGGCGCCGGCGCTGGCCGAACTCGTCTCCCGCACCTGGGATCACGGCAATCAACACTTTCAGCCGACCAGCTTTCAGGTGTCAAACTTCAACGCCGGCACGGGAGCGCCGAACGTCATTCCCGGCGAGCTCAAGGCGCGCTTCAATCTGCGGTTTTCGACCGAACAGACGGTGCAGTCATTGCAGATCACCGTCGAGGAAATCTTGAAGCGACACGCGGTGCCGTACACGCTCGAGTGGTTCATTTCCGGCTATCCCTTCCTGACCCAGCCAGGGGCGCTGTCGGCCGCGGCCAGCGATGCCGTCGAACGCCGTCTGGGCCACCGCCCGAAGCTTTCCACGGGCGGCGGCACCTCCGACGGCCGCTTCATCGCGCCCATGGGAGCCCAGGTGGTTGAGCTGGGCGTCGTCAACGACACCATCCATAAGGTCAACGAGTCAGTGCGTGTCGAGGACATCGATGCACTGCACGCGATCTACGCCAATACGCTCGAAACGCTGCTGGCTTGAGAAGATTTTCGCCTGCCGGGCCCGTCTTTGGGCCGTGCAATAAAAGCGTAACAATTCTGCAATAGCCTTCTCGCCAATCCAGGCCGACCCCAGCGCCTGGTATCGCGGAGGCTTCAGTGATCAATCGCTCCATCGTCTTAGCAACCTTGGCTGTTGCCGGGTTTTCAACTGTTGCGCAGGCCCAGTCGGCGCGTGACTACATCAGCATTGTCGGTTCTTCGACGGTGTTCCCGTTCTCCTCCACCGTGGCGGAGCAATTCGGCAAGAGCCAGCCGCAATTCAAGACCCCGAAGGTCGAGAGCACCGGCACCGGCGGCGGCATCAAGTTGTTTTGCAGCGGCGTGGGTGTGCAGTATCCCGACATCGCCAATGCCTCGCGCCGCATGAAGGCCGGCGAATTCCAGGATTGCCTCGCCAAGGGCGTCAAGGACATCAGCGAAATCAAGTTCGGCTATGACGGCATCGTCCTCGCCAATTCCAAGGCCGCCCCGCAGTACAAGCTGACGCGGCGCGAGATCTATCTGGCGCTCGCCAAGCAGGTGCCCAGCAAGTCTGACCCCAATGTTCTGGAGAACAATCCCTACACGAGTTGGGATCAGATCAACCCGGCATTGCCGAAGGTGAAGATCGAAGTGCTGGGCCCGCCGCCCACCTCGGGCACGCGCGACGCCTTCGTCGAACTGGTCATGGAATCTGGCTGCCAGAACTTCGCTTGGCTGAAATCGTTGAAAGAAGTGAATGAGCGGCGCTTCAAGCAGGCCTGCGATGCCATCCGTGAGGACGGCGCCTATATCGAGGCGGGCGAGAACGACAACCTGATCGTGCAAAAGCTGCAGGCGAACAAGAGCTCGTTGGGCATCTTCGGCTACAGCTTTCTGGAAGAAAACCAGAACATGATCCAGGGCTCCTACGTTGAAGGCGTGTCGCCGGCATTCGACGACATCACCAGCGGCCGCTACCCGGTGTCACGCTCGCTGTTCTTCTACGTCAAGAAGGCGCACGTCGGCGTCATCCCCGGCATCAAGGAATACATCGCCGAGTTCCTGAGCCCCAAGGCGCTGGGTGACGAGGGTTACCTCGCCGCCAAAGGCCTGATCCCCTTGCACAAGAGCGAAGTCGCCGGCGCCCGTAAAGACGCCGCGGACCTGAAGTCGCTGAAACTTTAATTTTGATATCAATACGGAGTCAACGATGAATCAGGTTCTCAAAATGGCGATGGCTGCGGTGTTGGCAGCGCCGGTGGCGATGCCCGCGATCGCATTTGCCGCTGCGCCCGCCAAGAAGGCGCCGACCGCCGCGCAAGTCAACGCCGACGACATCGCCGCAATCCGCGCGCAGATGCAAGCGCTGGCTGACCGGCTGCAGAAGTTGGAGCAGACCAACCAGTCACTGGAAACACAGAATGCCGAATTAAAGAAATCGGCGGACGATGCGACCAAGCAGGTCAAGCAAGTGCAGGCGGATACGGACTCCACCATCGACCAGCTCGCCAAGACGCGTTCGGCGCTGCCGGAATGGGTGTCGCGAATCAATGTGAAGGGCGACTTCCGCTACCGTCATGAGGACATCAACACGGGCGATGACGCCGCCGCCATTGCCAACAAAGGCTCCACGTCGGATCGCGAACGCGACCGAATTCGTGCACGGATTGCGATCACGGCCAAGGTCAGCGACACGGTGACCGCGGGCGTCCGGCTCGCCACCAGCGAAACGAATCTGGATCCGCGCTCTCCGAACGTAACCCTGTCGGGCTACTCGTCGAAGAAGACCGTGGCCTTCGACCAGGCGTACGTGGAATGGGCGCCGACGGCCGACTTCAAGGTGACCGCAGGCAAGATGGCTTATCCGTGGGTGCGTCCGTCGCAGAGCCTGTTCTTCGACAACGACATCAACCCGGAAGGCGCCGCGGTGAATTTCAACCACGGGTACTTCTTTGCCAACGCTTACTATTTCTGGTTGAACGAAGTCACCTCGAGCAAAACCGACCGCGCCGATGCGAACATGGTCGGAGGGCAGGTCGGCATCAAGTATCCGATCTCGGCAAAGTCGAGCTTGACGGCCGGCGTCAGCTATCAGAAGGACGGCTCGGTGCAGGGACGCGCGATCACGACGTTCTTCGGCGGTAGCACCAATGGCAATTCGACCAGCGGTGACGATCCGGATAAGGTGTTACGGGATGAGTTCTCGATCGCCGAGGCCTTTGCCGAATATTCGCACACTGTGTCGACCTCGGCTTTCGGCGATCTGCCGCTGACCGTGTTCGGCGAATATGCACAGAACGGCGATGCGGGCGAGGAGAAGAGCGGCAAAAAGCTCGACAAGGCGTATACGGCGGGAATCTCGCTAGGCAAGGCGTCCGCGCCCGGCAGCTGGGAAGTTGCCTATATGTACCAAAAGCTCGAAAAGAACGCCCTGTTCGGCCAATGGATCGATTCGGACTTCGGCGCTGGCAACACCGACACCAAGGGGCACGTGATCAAGGCTGGATATGCGCCATTCAAGAACACAACAGTTAACCTCACCTACTTTATTAACAAGTTGAATGTCGATGCGGGCAAGCTGAACAGCAACAACCCGCCCGATCGTAACTACGATCGTCTGCAATTGGATTTCAATTTCAAATACTGATGAGTTGAAGTTTGGATGACAAATCGGCGGGCCCGGCACGGGCCCGCTGTCAGTTTGGCGGGCGTTCGTCCATCATAGCGGGGACACGTTGGAGAGGCTTTTGCGCATCGCGACCATAACCGAATGAACTCCTCACTTCTCATACTAGTTTTGCTGATTTTCTCCGTGATCGCGTATCGGCTCGGAAAGGCGCGTTCGGTGGCCGTCGTCGGCGGGGCGCGTGGCATGCGCCATCTGCATTCGCTGCCCAGCTATTACGGCGCGCTCACCGCGATCTGGTGCGCGCTACCAGCGCTGATCGTGGTGCTAATTTGGGGGGCGCTGCAGCCTTCCGTAATCACGCATTCGATTCTGGCGGATCTGCCTGAACCCTATGCGCACTTGAGCGAACAGGACCGCGGTCTGTTCATGAACGATGTGCGCAACGTGGTCGATGGCAATATCCGGGCCGATGCGGCCCGGCCCGAGGTGGCGGCCGCGGCACAACACTATCTGCGGCTGCGCGGCATATCGCGCATGGCCTTGTCGGCGCTCGCGCTGGTCATCGCTGCGGGTTGCCTGTGGATGATCCGCCGACGGATTTCCAAGGAACTGCGCGCGCGCAATCACGTCGAGGCCATCGTGCGCGGCTTGCTGGTGATGTGCTCGACGCTGGCGATCTTCACGACGATCGGCATCGTGGTGTCGGTGCTGTACGAGTCCTTTCTGTTTTTCCGGCAGGTGCCGGCATTGAGTTTTTTGTTCGGCACGCATTGGAGCCCGCAGATGGCCATCCGCGCTGATCAGGTCGGTGCCTCCGGTGCTTTTGGCGCCGTCCCCCTGTTTGTCGGCACGTTGATGATCTCCGGCATCGCCATGGCGGTGGCCGTGCCCATCGGTCTGTTCTCGGCCATCTATCTGGCGGAATACGCCGATCGTCGCTTCCGCGCTGTCACCAAGCCCTTTCTGGAAGTACTGGCCGGCATTCCCACCGTCGTGTACGGCTTCTTCGCGGCGCTGACTGTCGGACCTTATCTTCGCGGTGTCGGCGAAACCCTCGGCTTGAACGTGGCCTCCGAAAGCGCGCTCTCCGCCGGGTTCGTCATGGGCATCATGATCATTCCCTTCGTCTCCTCACTCGCGGACGACATGCTCTCCGCGGTGCCACAGGCGCTGCGCGATGGCTCCTACGGTCTCGGCGCCACCAAATCCGAAACCATTCGCCGCGTGGTGTTGCCGGCGGCGCTGCCGGGCATCGTGGGCGGCGTGCTCCTCGCCGTGTCGCGTGCCATCGGCGAGACCATGATCGTCGTGATGGCAGCGGGACTGGCCGCCAACATGACCGCCAATCCACTCGAAGCAGTCACGACTGTGACGGTGCAAATCGTCACCCTGCTGGTGGGCGATCAGGAGTTCGACAGTCCGAAGACCCTCGCCGCGTTCGCACTCGGTCTGGTGCTGTTTTTGGTGACGCTGGTGCTGAACATCGTCGCCTTGCGGGTGGTGCGCAAATATCGGGAGCAATATGAGTAGTCTGGGCCCTCGCTCGGTGTCGAACCGCACCGCTCCGGAAACCACCGCGCTGGTGCAGCGGACGATCAAACGCCGGCGCCGCGCCGAGTCGCGATTCCGCTGGTATGGCCGCTCCGCGGTGTTCATCGGCATTTTCTTCGTGCTGATGCTGTTCTTCAGCATCATCAGCAAGGGCTACAGCGCCTTCCGTCAAACCTACATCGGACTGGATGTCACCTACGATGCGGCGCTGATCGATCCGGATGGCAACCGATCCGCGCAATCGCTGAGCCAGGGGGATTACCAGGCCGTTGCCAAAGCTGCACTGCGCACGGTGTTTCCCACCGTCGAAGGCCGGCCCAATCTCAAGCAGCTCAATGTGCTGTTGAGCGATGACGCCGGCTACGAATTGCAGCGGCGAGTGGCCACCGATCCGGAACTCATCGGCAAGTCCGAACGCGTCTGGGTGCTGGCGCGCGACAACACGGATATGGCGATGAAGGGACACATCACTCGCCAGGAAAGCGAGGATGGCAGGCCTTTGTCGAATCAGCAGTTGGATTGGATCGACGTCTTGAAGACCAAGGGGATGATCCAATTGCGTTTCAATACGGGCTTTTTCTCGCATGGCGATTCGCGCGAACCGGAACAGGCGGGCATCTGGGGCGCCGTTGCGGGCTCCTTCTTCACGCTGGTCATCACCTTGCTGCTGTCCTTCCCGATCGGTGTCTCGGCGGCCATCTATCTGGAGGAATTCGCCAAGCGCAATCGCTGGACCGACCTGATCGAGGTCAACATCAATAATCTGGCGGCCGTTCCGTCGATCGTGTTCGGTCTGCTCGGATTGGCAGTGTTCATCAACATCATCGGGCTGCCGCGTTCCGCGCCGTTGGTCGGCGGGCTGGTTCTGACGCTGATGACGCTGCCCACGATCATCATCGCCAGTCGCGCCGCCATCAAGGCCGTGCCGCCCTCGATTCGCGAAGCGGCGTTGGGGATAGGCGCATCGCCGGTGCAGGTGGTGACGCATCATGTCTTTCCGCTCGCGATGCCCGGTATGTTGACCGGCACCATCATCGGCATGGCGCGCGCATTGGGTGAAACGGCGCCGCTGCTCATGATCGGCATGGTGGCCTTCATCGTCAACGTGCCCAATGGCTTCACGGATCCCGCCACGGCGCTGCCGGTGCAGGTATATTTGTGGGCGGACAGTCCGGAGAGGGCCTTCGTGGAACGCACGTCGGGCGCCATCATGGTGCTGTTGGCGTTCTTGTTGTTGATGAACGGCGCGGCAGTCATTCTGCGGCAGCGCTTCGAACGGCGCTGGTAGTTCAAACAGGGGCGAAAGTTCAAGACTATGGTCATCGATATCAAATCCTCCAAGCCCGGCGCGTCCATGAGCGCGACCGAGGTCGTCGCCGCCAACGCGTCCGTCTCGCATAAGACCGCCGGCCGCGTCACCGTCGACAACCCCATCATGAGCGCGCGCAGCGTCAACGTCTTTTACGGCGACAAGCATGCGATCAAGGATGTGAGCCTGGACATTGCGCGCAATGAAGTCGTCGCCATGATCGGTCCGTCCGGCTGTGGCAAGTCCACGTTCCTGCGCTGCCTGAACCGCATGAACGACACCATCGAGAACTGTCGCGTCACCGGCGACATCACCCTCGAAGGCCAGGACATCTACGACCGCAAGCAGGACGTGGTGCAATTGCGCGCCCGCATCGGTATCGTATTCCAGAAGCCCAATCCGTTTCCGAAATCCATTTACGAAAACGTCGCCTACGGCCCGCGCATTCACGGCCTGGCTGCGGACCGGGTTGAACTGGATGAACTCGTGCAGACCAGTCTGCAGCGCGCGGGCTTGTGGGAAGAAGTCAAAGATCGTCTGACTCAACCGGGCACCGGTCTTTCCGGAGGACAGCAGCAGCGTCTGTGCATCGCGCGCACCATCGCGGTGAATCCGGAAGTCATCCTCATGGACGAACCGTGCTCGGCGCTGGATCCCATCGCCAGCGCCAAGATCGAAGATCTCATCGATGAATTGCGCGGCAACTACGCGATTGTCATTGTGACTCATAACATGCAACAGGCTGCTCGCGTCTCCCAGCGCACTGCTTACTTCCACCTCGGCGACTTGATCGAAGTCGGCCCCACGGATCGTATTTTCACAAATCCTTCGCAACGGTTGACTGAAGACTATATTACTGGCCGATTCGGCTAAGAGCGTTTGCTGACTTTGCGAGCGGCGCGTTCGTCCCGGGGAACCCATTATTTTCTGGCGGGCGGGGTCGCTTAACGAAGGGCCTCTTAAACTTCTTGATCGCCGCTTGGTGCCATGCAATTTTACCTGCGTGGGTTTGGTCGTTGTGCCTCCGAAGTTTGCTCTCTTTGTGTTCTGGTCCGCGGCTCGTGCCTTCGACTGGCTCGACCCCGCCCGCCGACAAAATCAATTCCCCCCGACCCAACGCGCGAGCGCCAATCCGTTTCTTAAGTCTCAGCCTCCCAATTTCAACAGGTTTGATTTAGACGTCGTGCAGGCCATAATGAGTGCATGAGTGCTCCAGCATTGTTCGCCGGTCGCGATTACCTGCAGCAGGCCTGGGTAGTAGCGGACCTTGATCAAGCGATGCGCCAGTGGACGGAAGTCTGCGGTGTCGGCCCGTTCTTCGTACTGGAGAAGGCTCCGATGGAAAATCTGGTGCATAGGGGAAAACCGATCCAATTGGATTGCCGTGTCGGACTTGCTCAGGCGGGCCGCACGCAGATCGAACTCATTCAGCAGCGATGCGATAGTCCGTCCATCTATCGCGATCGGGTGCCCAAAGGACAGTCGGGATTTCATCACATCGCAGCGTTCTGCAACGATTACGATCGCGAACTGGCGCATTACCAATCGTTGGACAACGCACTTGGCATGGCCGGGACTTTTGGCGACATGCGGTTCGCTTACGTTGATACCAGCGCAACCTTGGATTGCGTTTTGGAGTTGCTGGAGGATAAGCCCGTGGTTCGTGATTTTTTCGCCATGATTTCCGCTGCGGCGGTCAATTGGGATGGAACGCATCCTGTTCGTCCGGCTTCTTAGCAGCTCTTCGACGATTCTTACTTCCTTCCGGTTCGGCTGAGAGATTTGCTGACGTTGCGAGCGGCGCGTTCGTCCCGGGGAACCCATTATTTTCTGGCGGGCGGGTCGCTTAACGGAGGGTTTCTTAGTCTCCGAGATCGCCGCTTCGTGCCATGCAATTTTACCTGCGTGGGTTTGGGTGGTGTGCCTCCGAAGTTTGCTCACTTTGTGTTCGGGTCCGCGGCTCGTGCCTTCGACTGGCTCGACCCCGCCCGCCAGAAAATAATGGAACCCCCGCGCCAAACGCGCCGCGCGACCTCTTCAAACTCCCGACCCAACGCACAGGCGCTAATCGGTATTCCGCAAGAGCTCATTAATTGAAGTCTTTGCTCTCGTCTGCGCATCAACGCGTTTCACGATGACCGCGCAGTTCAAAGCGTATTTTCCGTTGCTCGACGGCAGAGAGCCCGGAACGACGACGGCGCCAGCGGGAACGCGTCCATAGGTGACTTCGTCGCGCTCACGGTCATAGATCTTGGTGCTCTGGCCGATGAAGACCCCCATGGAGACGACGGCGCCGGTTTCGACGATGACGCCTTCGACGATCTCGGAGCGGGCGCCGATGAAGCAATTGTCTTCGATGATGGTGGGGTTGGCCTGCAGGGGTTCGAGGACACCGCCGATGCCGACGCCGCCGGAGAGATGCACGTTTTTGCCGATTTGCGCGCATGAGCC
>JANMXI010000084.1:0-47377 GCA_031394735.1 Pseudomonadota bacterium
CACCATACGCCGGGCTGCTGCGCGATCTCGCGCGCTGTTTGCGCAGCGCCTGCACGCTCAAAATCATCGAAAGATGGGGTGGCGATATTCAGTGTGTTCATCGAGTCAGGGTCCGGTGGGCAGTGCTGCGCCCCCATCACGGTGAGTCGTTGGCTGCCCCATTCGCACCGCGCAATTTCTTTTCATTATCTCGCATCGTTGACATTATCAAAAGAAACAATACACTCAAATGAGAGCATATGAAAGACAATGGGAATTTGATCGTTAGCAATTGCTGGTAACACAAAACGTTAGGGTGTTCCCGATAGGCAAATGACCCAAAGCTCGAGCGGGGGAGATGCCGGCTACACTGCTTACGGCCGCACCTAAGTGTTCGGTCCTACGCATAGGTTCTAAGCGGACGCCCCGACGTTTGCCCCGTGGGCAACCGTCCTATACCGGCTGGGAGACTGCAATGACTGATCGGATGAAGTTGGTGCTGATCGGTGCGGGCAGCACGGTGTTTACGCAGCGCTTGGTCGCTGATCTGATCTTGAGCGGGGAATTCAATCGCTGGGAATTGGCGCTGGTCGACATCGACCCCGTCACGATCAAGGCGGTTGATTTACTGGTGCGCAAGATGCTGCGCTTTAAGAACGCTGATTTTCCCATCGTGTCGACCACGGACCGTTGCGAGGTATTGCCCGGCGCGGACTTCGTCGTCACCACCATTGCCGTCGGCGGCCGCCGCAGCTGGGAGACCGACATTCAGATCCCGCGTAAGCACGGGATTTATCAGCCTGTCGGCGACTCGGTGATGCCGGGCGGGATTTCACGCGCGATGCGCATGATCCCGCAGATGGTGGCGATCGCCGAGGACGTCGCCGGGCTGTGCCCGGATGCGCACTTCTTCAACTACGGCAATCCGATGACCGCCATCTGCCGAGCCATCCGCCTGAAGACCGGCGTGCCAGTGGTCGGCCTCTGCCACGGGGTCACTTACGTCGAGGGCTTGTTGGCCAAATTCCTCGACTGCCCGGAAAGCAGCATCAGTAGTTCAGGCGTGGGCTTGAATCACATGACATTCCTCACTGACATACGGGTAAATGGCGAAGATGCGAAACCGCTCATTCGAGCGAAGATCGATCAGCAACGGCCGCTCGTTGAAAAGGAGATCCGCGAGAAGACCGAATGGCCGAATGGGGTGACCGGTCGTGCCATCCGGTACTCGGACGATCCACTTTCCTGGTCAATTTTTGATCGCTACGGGGTGTTTCCGGTGGCCATGGATCGGCACGTCAGCGAATTCTTTCCGGAGCGCTTTCCGAACGGCCGCTATTTCGGCCGCACGCTCGGCGTCGATGCGTTCTCGATCGATGGCCGCATTGCCTTGGGCGATACCTGGTTTGATGAAATGCTTGCCGTGGCTCGCTCTGCCGACCCGCTGCCCGCGTCCTACTTCGATAACGTGCCTGGCGAATCGGAGCAGCTGGTCGCCATCATCTATTCCATTCTGGAAGATCGACGCAAGGTGTTCTCGGCCAACCTACCCGCCGGCGGCGCAGTTCCTGACATGCCACACTATGCCGTGCTCGAACTGCCTGCCTCCGCAGGCGGCACGGGGTTCTCGGCGCTGCAGTCACCCGCGCTGCCGCCGGCTCTTGCTGCCAAAGTACTGTCCAAGATTGCCGCGGTCGAAGTCACCGTGCAGGCGGCTCTTCAAGGCAGTTTCGATCTGTTCGTCGAAGCACTGCTCACCGACGCTTCCGTGAGCGACCCCGACAAGGCCGTCGCCTTGGCGCGAGACCTCCTCGAGGCACACAAGGCGCATCTGCCGCAGTTTGCTTCTGCCTGATGGCCAAGCTGTTCAAAGCCGACCATGGCTGGCGCATCGAACTCGAGGGCATCGGCCCGGCGGCGCGCCCCGTGGACATTGACCAGGCTCAGACGGGCTTCGCGGTGCTGCGTACATTGCGGATCTATCACTTCGAACCCCCGGCCGTGATCAAAGGCCACGCCGAGGAGGACGAAGTGTTCATCGTAGTACTCGAGGGTGAGGTCGAACTGCAAATGCGAAGCGAGCATTGGTCATCGAGCGAGAGCCGATTCACGCTCAAAGCTGCGGACAAATCCGAGTCGATTGCCTGCGCGGCTTATCTGCCGCCTCATGCCGAGTATTCACTCACCCCTCGCAGCGGCGCCGATGTCGCGTACGCACGTGCCTTGCCTGCTCAATCACGCGCGCCCGCGGTCTTCTCGACCTCCCCTCATCGAAAGCTTAAGGGTCCGACATTGCTGCTGGACCCGTCAGCCTATGCGGAGCGACTGCGCCTCCAGCTTTGGTACGCCGAGGCGAATGAGAGTGCGGCCGATTTGGTGCCGGCTGCGCATTCGCCGGTAAAATCCGAGACTCTAATCCATGTTCGCTCGACGCCCGCTCGCGCCGTCACGGTCGAGGCGCGCGGCCTATCGGGGATGACGCTCGACTCATGGGATACCATCGCTTTGTCCGCAGGCGAGTGGCCGATGCTCCAAGTCGCCGCGCGCTCATCGGCGATGAGCCTCATTGTGAGTGCCGCATGAGCACTCCCGAGCCCTGCCGCATCGTCGTGATCTCGGACAGCTTTCGCGATCTTCCGTCGGCCATCGCAACCCTCGACGCCTCGGGACATAAAGTGACCTATGTGCCAGCACTCACGCCGTGGAGCGAGCTAGGGCGTGCACACAGGCGCGATCTCGCCGAATGCCGCGCGGTCGTCATGGGGCGCGTGCTCGGGATCGATGCCCGAGCGCTCGAGCTTGCGCCGAACTTGCGCATCGTCGCGTTACATACGTCAGGCTCCGACAGCGTGGACATCGCTGCCGCGAGCCACCGCGGCGTGTTGGTGACCAACGTCAAAGGTGTGAATGCCGAGCAGTGCGCCGAGTTTGCCATGGGGCTGATGATCGCCGTGGTGCGCAAGATCGTCACCGGAGACCAGGCCATACGCGCGGGACTGTGGGCATCCCGCACTCAATCGAGCATGGATCTTTTCGGCGCCACCATGGGCGTGATCGGCTTTGGACAAATCGCCAAGGCCTTTGCCCGCCGCGCGAAAGCCTTCGGCATGCGCCTGCTGGTCCACACCCGCACGCCAGATCTGCACCTAGCGCAAGAAATTGGCGTCGAGTACGGCTCTCTCGCGGATGTGTTGGGGCAGGCCGATGTGGTCGGCCTGTTCGCCTCGCTGGAAACTTCCAGCCGGCACATGATCGGTGCGCACGAGTTCGGACTGATGAAGCGCTCGGCTTATTTTTTGAACATCGCGAGAGGCGAATTGGTGGACGAAGGCGCGCTCATCACCGCGCTGCGCGAAGGCCGAATCGCCGGCGCCGGCATCGATGTGTTCGAGCAAGAACCACTGTTGAAGAGCCCCCTGTTCGATTTGGACAATGTCGTGCTGACGCCGCATCAGGCAGGCCTCACCTTGGGCGGCAAGACGGGCGCAGCCGTGCGTGCCGCGCGCAATGCTCTGCAGGCACTCGAGGGCCGCGTTCCGCGCGACGCCGTCAATCCACACGCGTGGGGAAAGCCCAAGTGAGGCTGGTTCGTCATGGACCGCGCGGCGCCGAGCGTCCCGGCCTGCTCGATGCGCAAGGCACCCTTCGCGATCTGTCGGCACACGTGACGGATCTGCGCGGTGACGTGCTACTGCCGGATTCGCTCGACCGTCTGCGCGCGCTCGACGCGGCTTTGCTCCCACCGGTGGCGGGAGCCCCGTGCATAGCACCCTGTGTGGCCGGCACGGGCAAATTCATCTGCATCGGCCTCAACTATTCGGATCATGCAGCCGAGGCCATGATGACGGTGCCGCCTGAGCCCATCGTGTTTATGAAAGCCACGTCCGCCATCTGCGGACCGGACGATGACATTGAAATGCCCCGTGGCGGCGTCAAACTGGACTGGGAAGCAGAGCTCGGGGTGGTCATCGGCAAGCCCGCCAAGTATGTGACTGAGTCGCGCTCGCTTGAGCATGTCGCCGGATACTGCGTGGTGAACGATGTGTCGGAACGCGCCTTCCAAATGGAGCATCAGGGGCAGTGGACCAAAGGCAAGTCACATGACACTTTTGGACCGATTGGGCCATGGCTGGTCACTGCCGATGAAATTGCCGATCCGCAGCGGCTCGCGATCTGGTTGACGGTCAACGGACGTCGCTATCAAGACGGCACGACGGCCACGATGGTTTATGGTGTGCGCCAGTTAATTTCCTACCTCTCGCGATTCATGACGCTCCATCCAGGCGACATCATCGCGACCGGTACGCCGGCGGGCGTTGGCCTCGGACAAAGGCCACCCGTGTTTCTAAAAGCGGGGGATATCGTGGAACTAGGCATCGAGGGTTTGGGTGTTCAGCACCAGCGCGTCATCGCTCCACACGCGGATTGCGCCTCGTGAGCGAGCGCAAGCCGCTGCGCAGCAGCGCCTGGTTCTCACGCCAGGACAAAAACGGCTTTTATTATCGCTCGTGGCTCAAGAACCGCGGCATTCCGCAAGACCAGTTCGACGGCCGGCCGGTGATCGGCATCTGCAACACCTGGTCGGAGCTCACCCCCTGCAACACGCACTTCAAGACCATCGCCGATCATGTCCGTTGGGGAATCCTCGAGGCTGGCGGGTTTCCGCTCGAGTTCCCGGTGATCTCGTTGGGCGAAACCTTGATGCGTCCAACGGCGATGCTGTACCGAAATTTGGCCTCCATGGATGTCGAGGAGTCCATTCGCGCCCATCCGCTTGACGGTGTGGTCTTGTTGATGGGCTGCGACAAAACCACCCCAGCGCTCCTGATGGGCGCCGCAAGCGTCGACGTACCCAGCATCGGCATCTCGGCCGGACCCATGCTTCGCGGCGTGTACCAAGGCCGCTACATCGGCTCCGGCACCAATACCATCTCGATGAGTGAGCAGCTACGCTCGGGCCAGATCACCCTATCGGAATACCACGAAGCCGAGGCGTGCATGCATCGCTCTCACGGCACCTGCATGACCATGGGCACCGCCTCGACGATGGCATGCCTGGTCGAGGCGCTCGGCATGGCGTTGCCGGGCAACGCGGCCATCCCGGCAGTCGATGCGCGCCGCAATCTGCTGGCACGCGAATCGGGCCGCCGTATCGTCGATCTGGTGAAGGAGGATGTGGTGATGTCGCGCATCGTGACGCGCGAGGCGCTCGAAAATGCCGTGCGCGTCAACGCCGCGATCGGCGGGTCCACCAATGCCGTCATCCACTTGATCGCCCTCGCCCGCCGGCTCAATCTGTCGCTCAACCTCGATGATTGGCACAACTTGGGACAGGGCATCCCCTGTCTGCTCAACATCATGCCCTCCGGTAAATATCTCATGGAAGATTTCTTTGAAGCCGGCGGGCTGCCGGCCGTCATTCGCGAGCTTGGCGAACACGATCGTCTACACAAGAACGCGCTGACCGTGAATGGCCACTCGCTGTGGGACAACAATAGTGACGCGACCAACTGGAACCCGCAGGTCATCCACCCGTACGAAGCCCCCTTCAAGCCGGAGGGCGGCATCGTGGTGCTGAAGGGAAATCTCGCGCCGGACGGGGCGGTGCTTAAACCCTCGGCGGCCTCCCCGGCGCTGATGCGGCACACCGGCCGCGCCGTGGTGTTTGAATCGATCGAGGATCTGCGTGCGCAGATCAATGATGACGCGCTGGATATCGATGAGACCTGCGTCATGGTGCTGAAGAACTGCGGACCCAAAGGCTATCCCGGCATGGCGGAAGTCGGCAATCTTCCGCTGCCGCCCAAGCTTTTGAAAAAGGGCATTACCGACATGGTGCGCATATCCGATGCGCGAATGTCCGGCACCGCCTATGGCACCGTGGTCTTGCACTGCGCACCCGAGGCCGCCGTCGGCGGGCCGTTGGCGTTCGTACAAAACGGCGATCTCATTTCACTCGACGTAAGCAACCGAAGCCTCTCGATGCAGGTGAGCGAGGAGGAGTTGGCGCGCCGCCGCGCGTCAAGCGTGCCGTTTGCCGCGCCGGCCACGCGCGGGTATGTGAAACTCTACGTGGATCATGTGCTGCAGGCGAACGACGGCGCGGATCTGGATTTTCTGGTGGGTGGCAGCGGTGCGGCCGTTCCCCGCGACAATTTCTAATGAGACGAGGTACCCCATGATCAATCGACGCACAACACTCTTCGGGATTGCCGCGGCGTGCGGCACTGGACTTTCACAGGCTGCGCTCGGCCGCTTCGCAGATGCCGGTCCGACGGTGCCAGCCGCGGGTGGCACGAAGCCGGCCGGCGAGGCTGAGCTGCGCGACGACCTGGCTCGCATGAGCTCACCGCACGAATTGTCCGAGGAAGGTGTTCCCGTGTTCCTTGCCTGTGTGGATGTGGTGGCCGAGCAGGCCGGCAAAAAGGGGCCATCGCCGACCCCCTTCAGCGCGCAGATCGCTTCCGATCTGCGCCTCTATGGCGATGCATGGCGGCGCTTGCATCCGGATGCACAAGAGGGTGATGTCGCCAAATTGATCAACGTCTTGGCCGAGCGCGACTTTGCGCGCGGCGCGCAAGGGGGTGCGACATGAGCACCCCACCGACCTTTAAAGTACGGCTCGATGAGCTCGAGAAATCATTCATCGCGCATCCGCCGATCCGCGCCGTGAATTTTCACAGCACCTCGCGCGCGCGTCAGGCCGACTATAACCGCCAATTGGAGCAGTACAGCCGCAACTTCTCCTCGGTCAACGAGGCGGAACTACGCGAGTATCTGACCACCGGTCGATGGCACAAGAGCAAGCCCGGCCTGATCGTTTCGGTGTTCGAAGGGTATCGCAACAGCTACGAAATCTTAACTCCGCTGATCGAGAAACACGGTTTCGTCGGCTGGTACTGGGTCATCACCGGGTTCATCAATACACCGGTGGCGAAGCAGCTAAGCTATGCGAACCATCATGACATAAGTATGTTGACCCACGAGTATGCGGATGGGCGCTATGCGCTGACCTGGGATGAAATCCGACAGTTGGACAAGAACCACGTCGTCGCATGCCACACACGCTCACATATGCTGCTGTCTGAGTTCGAACTATCGAAGCGGCGCGAAGAAATCGTCGGTTCCCAAGATCAGTTCGTCAAGCATCTGGGTCATCCCGTCAAGTCGTTTGTCTCGCTGACGGGGCCGTCCTACGGCGAAGATGACACCACGGATGCTCTGGTGCGAGAAGCTGGCTTCGAATTTGTATTATCCAACTTCCGCATTCAACGAATTAGATCGTGAGCATAGGAAACCCTACGTGGCGCTCGCTGCTACACGACTCCCGCCAGCAGCACCGCGACAATGGCCACAGGACACACGTAGCGAAGTGCGCCTCTGATCAGGGTCCGCACCGCTTTGTGCTCGCCGACCAGTTCGCCATCTGCAAACGCTGGCGGCAAGCGCCACCCCACCAACGTACAGGTGAGAAGTGCGCCCACGGTCAAAAGAATGTTGGAGGACAAGAAATCGAGTACATCGAATAGGGTGGAAGTTCGAAATCGCGCCAGCGCATGGAGCGGGTGCCAGCCCGCCCAAACATTGAAGGACAGGACGCTTGGTATGCCCATGAGCCAGATGGCAAAGCACCCGAGCACCGAAGCCTTGGGCCGTGACAGTCGATAAGTTTGCTGCAGCCATGCAGTAACCGGCTCGAGTCCCGCCAGGCTCGGCGTCAGCGCTGACAACAGTAGCAGCACGAAAAAGAGCGTCCCCACTATGCGGCCGGCCGGCATTTCCGCAAACGCGGTGGGCAGGACGTTGAATACGAGCTCCGGGCCCTGCGCAGGGTTGAGATGATAGGCAAACACAAGTGGAAATATGATGACCGTCGCTATCAGCGACACCCCGAGAATCGCAGCGCAGACTATCAACGACGAACGTACCAGCGACGTCTCTTCAGGAATATAGGCGCCATACGCCAACATCATGCCCATTCCGACGCCAGTGGCGAAGAAGGCCTGTCCCACAGCGGCGAGCACGATGCGGCCCGAAATTTGACTCACATCGGGTACAAAAGCAAAGGTAAGCCCTTCCCTTACGTGACCTCTGCTGAGACTGTATGTAAGTAAAATCAGCAACAGGATCAGGAGACTTGGGGCTCGAATCTTTGTCACGACCTCTACCCCGCGCTTGAGGCCGAACGCCGAAATCAGGGCGATGCCGGCAACAAAGGCGAACTGCCAAGCGGCGAGCTCGACCGGATGGGAAAGAAATTCATGAAAATACGGAGCAACCTGCGAAGCGTTAAGTGCGGTGAGGTCCCCGATCGCACAGCGCCATCCGTACGCCAGGAGCCAGCCAGCAATGATGGTGTAGTAGGACATGATGATGAGCGCCGCCCACATACCCAGCTGGCCGATGGCGTTCCAAGCCTTCGAACCACCATAACGTTCGGACACTGCACCAGCTGCCTGCGGTGGATTCAAGCGCGAGCTGCGCCCAATCATGTATTCGGCGATCAGTAGAGGGGCGGCAATGCCAAACAAGGCAATGATGAAAACGAGTACGAAGGCGCTGCCGCCATTGGTGCCGGTAAGATACGGAAATCGCCAGACGCTTCCAAGACCGACCGCAGCGCCAACAACCGCCAAATAAACGGAAACACGCGACGACCACCGCTCCTGGTTCACCGGGTGCACCGCCACGAAAGCCAGGAGACTAACAAACATTCGGTGTTGCGCAGACTCTCGCTCCGGCTCATATTTCGTGGTACATCAATACACCAATATAGGGGGATGTGTAAAATGTGGCTTCGACGGAGTGAAGGCTTCGATGAGATGAATACGGTCAGCACCTACGCCAAAAAAGGGTCTTAAATGATTCAACGATTTGATCGGAATACTGCGCTTCTCGTGATCGATGCGCAGGTGGGTGTGAACTCACTCGAACACTGGGGCGGGAAGAATGCCATTAGAAACAATCCGACAGCGGAAGAACGGATCGGCGAACTCCTCGAACGTTGGCGCAAGTTGGGTAACCCGGTGCTTTACACGCGTCATGACTCGCGCGAGCCCGACTCTCCGTTGAAAGTCTCCCTTCCCACCGGCGCATTCCTCGCGGGTCTCGAGCCGCGCACCGGCGAGGTGGTGGTGCTCAAGGACGTGAACGGCGGGTTCATCGGCACAAATTTGGAACTTCAGCTGCGGCGCGTCGGCGTAACCCGGATCGTGATAGCGGGATTCTTCACCAACATGTGTGTAGAAACCACCGTCCGCCAAGGAGGCAACATGGGATTCGACATCTATCTCGGCGAAGATGCATGCGCTACCACAAATCGGGTGGGCTTCGATGGCGTGAACTACGACGCCCAGACTGTGCACGCGCTAGCTGTCGCCAGCATGCATCGTGAGTTTTGCACGGCGCTCAAGACCCGCGACATCGTCGCCTTGCTTGATGCAAACGCAACACATCTCGGTCGTGCAACGGGCAATCGTTCGCACGAGGAGATCTCGATGGATGGCAACTCAGCATTGGCCGCGTCAGATTGAGCCAAGCCAGCGGTAGCAGAGACTTTCATGCATTTGCCTTTAGCTATTACCAGTATCAGGATTGAACAACCGCGAGCTCGGGGCAGCTGGTTCAAGGACTTAAATCAAAATGACGGCAGCTAGGCGCAACCTTCAGGCGAGCGATTCGGCGGAGTCGCAGAACGCCCGCGCAATCGCCGAGCCATCGCCGGACGAGCGCGATAACCATGATCAATCCGGGCTGCTGGTGGGTGAACGGCGGCATGGAATTTTGGATTTGCTGACAAAGAACGGTCGAGCCACGGTCCCGGAGTTGGCCAGCAGTTTCGCCGTCTCGACGGCCACAATCCGCAACGACCTTGCCGCTCTAGCGGCTACGGGGGCCTTGGAGCGTACCCACGGTGGCGCGCTTCTCAGCCGAGACGGCCAAGACCGCCCGATCGCATTGAAGCGCACGCTGCACCACGCCGAAAAAGTTCGCATCGCCAAGGAGGCCGTCTCTCTCATCCGCGATGGTGAGACGATCATTCTGGATTCCGGTACTACGACATCGGAAATCGCCAAACAGCTTTGTCTGATGAAGTTTCGCACGCTGAATGTCATCACCATCGCATTGGACATTGCTGTGGTGATTGCCGATATTCCTTGGGTTCGGCTGATTATGCCGGGCGGCGTATTGCGAGCCGAATCGAATGCGTTTTCAGGTTACATGGCTGAAGCGGCCATCGCCGGATTACAAGCGGACCGTTTGTTTTTGGGCGCCGACGGTCTCGATCCGGAGTGCGGAATCATGACGCCGCATCTTCTGGAAGCGCAACTCAATGCCAAAATGATCGAGATCTCCCAGCAGGTGGTGGCGGTCGCCGATTCATCCAAGCTGATGCGCAGAAACGTCTCGCTAATTGCACGAGTCGAACAGTTGCACATGCTGATCACGGACAGGGCAGCCGACCCTACCGTCGTGGCGGAGATGCGACGTCGCGGGGTCGAAGTTCGACTGGCCTGACCATTAGGTCCGACACGCTGGCCGGCCGTCTGCCCGCTTAAACGTAAGTGCGGCCTGTCATTTGAGGCAGCGGCGGCTAAGAAACTGTCGAAGATTAACTTCGTGCCAACCGGCTGCGACAGTGGGTGAGGCCGGCTGTTGACTTTACCGAATCCCGCATTACACTCAAATGCGAACGTATGAAAGCTTGGCCTGTTCCTTTATTGTCGTTTTCTCTCATATGTTCTCGAATTTGATGAATTAGGGGTCCGAAACTATAAAGTGGAAGGGGATATGCCATGTTGCTCGCCAACACGCCGCGCGCGCTATTGGTTACCGTCGGTTCATTATTTTCGGCCTGCGCCTTCGCGCAAACGGCCGACAGCGCACAGCCCGTCGCGAAGGCGGCTACCGATCAGAGCACGGAGCCGATCACCGAGATCGTAGTCACCGGTAGCCGCATCGCCCGACCCGACTTCGAGGCGCCGAATCCGATCGTTTCGTTCAACGCCGCCAACATCCAGCAATCGGGCAACACCAATCTCACCAATTTCCTCGCGCGAGTACCGGCGCTCACGGGTTCGAAAGACAGCACTCAGACATCGGGTGGGAACGGCACTTATGGCACCTTCGGCCAGACCGGCTTGAATGAACTCAACTTGCGCAATCTCGGTACCAATCGCACTTTGGTGCTGGTCAACGGACGGCGGCATGTGGCTGGCGAAGCGAACACCGCGGCGGTCGACATCAACAGCATCCCAACCGACTTGATCGAGCGTGTCGACGTGCTAACCGGCGCGGTCTCGGCAATTTATGGTGCCGACGGCGTGACCGGTGTTGTCAACTTCATCCTCAAGAAGGACTTCGAGGGTATTACCGGGAGGGTGCAATACGGCAAATCCAACTACGGCGATGCCGGCAACCGCTTCGCTTCTTTGGCCGCTGGCAAAAACTTCGGTGACGGGCTGGGCAATGTGACGCTGGCTTACGAGTTCAACGCCGACGATGCGGTCGCCAACGACGATCGCCCTTTCCTCAGGTTCGATCAGCGCAAATATATTATTCCCAATGATGCCTATACCGGCGCCGACCCGAGCGTTCCGCAAAATATCCTGGTTGGTGGCATCAGGTATGTAAGCGAATCGCCCATCGGTGCGGTTTTCGTGGGCGCCGATGCGAATCCAAGTTTCGATGGCCTTGGCCGTCCCTATGATCCTGGCACGCCTGCCGCTTATTACCAAGTCGGCGGCGTCGGCACTGAGGTCGCCGGCTTCTATCAGGGCGACCTATTCCCCAAAACCAAGCGAAACGCCGTCAACCTGCTCGGTCACTACGACTTCTCGGACGCCTTCAAGTTATCGGTCGAGTCAAAGTTTGTCGAAAACCGCACGAGCAGCTTGGGCCAATACACGGGAACCTATTATTACCCCATCAGTTTGAACAACCCGTTCGTGCCAACCTCGATCCGTGATGCTGCGCTCGCGCGCGGAGACTCTGACCTGTTCGTCAGTCGCGACAACCTCGATTACGGGCGTCCGGGCGAAGCGGATGTGCGGAAAACTTATCGGGGCGTGATCGACCTGTCGGGGCGGATTTCGGACCATGCGACGTGGGACGCCTATTACGAATACGGACAGACGCGGAACGCCATCACGAAAATCGGCGACCGGCTCGCAAAGCAATACACCGATGCGATCGACGCCGTACTCGACCCCGTGACGGGTCAGATCGTCTGCAGCCCCGCGAACAATCCGGGATCGGGTTGCATTCCGATCAGCCTGTTCGGCCCTGGTCCGGCGACGCCCCAGCAACTTGCCTACTTCCGCACTAACAACGTCAGTAATGCAAAGATCGAGCAGCAGGTTGTCAGCGCGAGCATCAGCGGTGACTTTGGACGGTTCTTGCAACTTCCTGGCGGCTCCGTCAAGTTCGCCGTCGGTGGCGAGTATCGCCGTGAATCGAGTCGCTTCGATCCCAACGCTGATCTCGTCAATGGACGGTTTTTTCAATTTGACGAGCCAAGCGTCGTAAGCGCATCTCGCGGGAAGTTCGACGTCAAGGAAGCGTTTGCCGAAGTCGAGCTTCCGATATTGAAGGATCGTCGCTTCGCCAACGTACTGTCGGTGGGTGCCGCCGGCCGCTACTCGGATTATTCGACGATCGGCAAAACCAGTACCTGGCAGTTCAACGTCACCTATTCACCCCTCAGCGACGTCGCCTTTCGTGGTAGCTATGGCAAGGCGGTGCGTGCACCCAACATCGGCGAATTGTTCCAGCCGACGCTCAGCGCATCGGCTTTCTTCACCGATCCGTGCACGCCCAACCAGATCAACAACGGCACCCAATATCGTCAGGCTAATTGCGCGGCAACGCTCGCGGCGGTGGGCGCCGTCGTCTCGCCCGCACTGCAGACCGGCAATTTCATCAACGGGACTTCATCCGGCAACCAAAAGCTCAACCCAGAGGTCGCGCGCTCTTGGACTGCGGGCATCCTGCTGCGACCAAGCTTCCTGAGCGGGTTCAACGCCTCGTTCGACTGGTACGACATTAATTTGAAGGACGCTATCAACACCATCGACGCGGGTACTCTCGCCACGTTGTGCGTAGATCAGCCAACCGCTCCCAATCAATTCTGCAACCAATTCACACGCGCGCAAGGGACTGGCATCATCAACTCGTTCGTCGTGGGGCCGCTGAATGTCGCGAGCTTTCACACCGCCGGTCTCGACATCAATACAGATTACCTGGTCCGGACCGACCGGATCGGTACGTTCGACCTAAGGCTGGTGATTGGCTACCTTCACAAGTTGGAGCTCGTTGGCATCCCTGGCGCATTGGCTGAGAATCAGGTCGATCAGCCCTTCAAGCCGCAGTGGACCGCCAACTTCTCGCCGACATGGGCGTTTCGCGACGTTACCGTCATTTACAACCTGCGGTGGAACGACGCGACGCGAGCATTCAGCCGGGCTACGACCGACGCCAGCCCGAACATTGCCGCTCGCCAGTACCTTCGCCTGGCGACCCTCTTGCAGCAGGATGTGCAAGTTAAGTTCGATATTCAGAAGCGCTTTGAGCTTTACGCCGGGGTCAACAACCTGACCGATCAGAAGCCCGATCCCGCCTCCTACTTCACCAACATTCCGATCTCGCCGCTAGGCCGGTATTTCTACGCGGGCGCGCGTTTCAACCTGCGGCCTTGATGGCGTTTAATGACGCGCGCACTAATGCAAACCGGAGGATCACTTGCGTTCGGGACGTATAGGTCGCAGGTTCAAATCCTGTCACCCGACTATATAAATCGGCTTTTTACGCGTTCATCGACGCCCAAACACTTGAGTCAAAATCTGCGGGTGACTTACTGGTGACTCAATTTGAAAACGTCCCGATGCCTCTGGTTTAGAATTAGCGCACTAAATGCCGTGACTTGCGCTTGCCGTTAGGCACCCAAATAGCGGGGCAAAACGATGGGGCTGTTCGACGAAATGTTCTGCGATGCGACGCTGCCCGACGGCGACTACCCTCCAGGCACGTGTTTTCAGACGAAGTCCTTTCCGAGCCCCTGCATGTTTCGCTACCGAATCACCAGCGAAGGAAGGTTGATTGATTCTGACGGGAATGACGTCGAACCCGACGGCTACATCTCTTTCTACACGACCGAACGGGCGGAACGGAATGGCCTGGAGCAACGTGGAATCTTGACCTTGCGCGAGTATCGCGCACGGTTTGTAACTGGCCAGCTGCAAAATATCGTGCGTGTAGACGACAAAGCGGAGGACAATCTCCGCTATGGGCTGGCGTCGTTCCGATGGTTCCAGACGCGTTCGTTCATGTTTGGCGACGACGACGAACCAGCGTAGCACTTGAATCGCCGAGCGGCGCGGGAGCAAGAACGAGATGTCCATGAGACATGAGCACCGGGATCAGCGCTCTAACGTTACTGCTCCAGCATCCATTCATAGGCAGGTACAACCGGGAACGATTCACCTGACAGCGCCACAGCCTGTTCCTGCGTGAGAACCAAGAGCGTCCCGGGTACCTTCGGGTTCTCCGTCAAAGCGGATCTCAATGCGCGCACCTCACGCATACGGGTTTGCTCGGATGTCGGATCGGCGCAAACCTGCAGCATCGACGGGCGACCGGCGCGGTAGTGCGCGTAGAAATCCACTTCGTAGCCATCTGTCGTCCTGATGTATTCCACTTCCGCTCCGCGCCGCTGCAGCTGGTTGAACACCGCGGTTTCCAGAGCATGACCGAGGTTCGAGCGACCTTGAAAATCGAAAGCGTGAATCAATCCAGGATCAGCCGGATAGACCTTTCTGGGATTCGAGTTGCGTTGCCGCTCGGATGCGGTGTGCAGGGATACGGTGGCGATCAGGTACGAATCGATCAGGTGGGCCAGCAAGGTATGCACGGAATCCTTACTCACGGCGTGACCCTGCGCTTTCAGGTCCAGAAACAATCGGTGCACGCTCATACTTGCGGCCGGATTGCGCAGGCAATGGCGTATGACCCAACGCAGCGCGCTGACCTGCGAGACCGCGTATCGCTCGATCACGTCGCGGAACAGCACGGTGTCAACGTAGCCCTGCAGCAATTCGACTTGTAACGCCGGTGCATGACCCTGGGCTTCGGGAAACCCGCCTTCAAGCAGGTACTCGCCAAAACGCTTCTCGATGAGTGAACGCTTATCTGCGGTCCAACGCCGGGGTTCCGCGGCAGGTTCCTCGGCCCGATGCCGCAGAAACTCCCGGAAGCTGAATGGCCGGATTACGGTCTCGACCCCGCGGCCGCGCAAGGAGGTATGAACCTCGCGCGAGAGCATGCGGGCTGACGACCCGGATACGACCAGTGCGACTTTTTCAGTGTCGAGTACGCGGCGGACAAAGCGCTCCCAACCTGGTACGAGCTGGATTTCATCAAGAAACCATGACACGGTCTCCTTCCGCCTCAAGTTTGGAAACCGCCGGTAGTAGGCTTCAAGTAGCGCGCTTAGCTGATCGGCCTTGATCTCGGCCAACCTGTCATCATCGAAACTGATGTATATCGCACGTTCGGGTGAAGTCGCAGACTGTTGCTCTGCGACGAGTTGTTTCAGGAACGTGGTCTTCCCTGCACGACGCATCCCGGTTACCGCATGTACCTTATTTGGTAGGTTCGGAAGTGCGGCGTCGCGACGGGTCAGCGTCTGGACGGCTGACGGAGCCAACGCTGCGCTCAGCTTCTCCTCCAAAACAGGGTGCAACGTCATGGATCGGGTACCCGAGTAGTGTCCTTTTGATAGGGACACATTACTAATTATCCGTCCTTATTGCAAGGACACCAGTGACGAGCGTTACCTGAGCAGTTAGGGACGTATAGGTCGCAAGCTCAAATTGTCCATTGTGTGCACATCGGTAACGGTTTATACCGGGGACAAGGCCAACCTATGTGCCGAATGGACAACATGAGGCTCACATGCTTCGCCAGCGCGCGTGGCAGGCGAAGCACCGCCACCGACTGCTCCTCGTGATCCTCATGCGCCGCCAATAATACGAGTCGCTTGGCAAGATGCATCAGAAACAATCCAGTATCCCCGGAATCGGAGGTGGGCATGGATCGCTTCAACGAATCGCAGTTCGACAGATGGTGGTTCGGACCTACCCAGGACGCGGCATCTGGCAGAGTCGTGCCGTTCGTCGGCGCAGGCGTTTCGATCGACCTGCCGACCGATTTGCCGAGCGCTGCCGACCTTACCCAAGCCTTGATGTATCACCTTCTCGAGCAGCGTGTAGCCAATGAGCTGCTCGGGACCTTCGCGCGTCACCATGACGTACTTGGACGGCCGATGCCTCGGCTCGAAGCGCTTCTGTCCGAAGGGTTTTTACAGGCTGTTGAATGCCATCTGTAACGTTAACCATCGAAACTCTCCCCCGATCAATGCGATATCGTTCTCGATCACTACACTATGCAATATATCGGTACGCGCGCGTTGCTTCTAACGGGTCGCGAGGCTCGCCGCCAAGCAGGTGAGGGTAGTGTAGCTAAGCCCGTCTCTGAAGGGGAATGCGGGCTGTTGCGCCGTCTTCGCACGCCAGCGATATCCCGCGTCAGGGGCGACGCGACTGGACAGGCTCACAGTCCATGGTGCATCACCCAACGAATCACCTCCAGTGCTCTCGGCAGTGACCCGCGTGCCACGCTAACCGGCGACAGTTCCACCGCAAGTTGCCGTGCCATATCGATGGTGCGGTTCAGATGCGCAAATGAACAGCAGGCACGCTGCCGCAAGCACCAGGTAATCCAACGGGTACAGCACATCGCCGTAGGCGCCTTCCCACACCCGATTCAGAGACCGGAAATTGAAGCCACGGTCCGAAGAGCGTAGCGTTCAGCGTTATTTCCAACCATAAGTAAGAAGGTCATCCAATGCGCTCATCAAATTCAATGACTCGATTGTCAGGATCGGCTCTGCTGGCTCTGAGTATCGCAGCATGCCTCCCGACCATGGTCGCCTTCGCCGCGGAACCCGTCTCTCCCGAACCTAAGATGCAAACCGACCTTGCTATCGGGAAGGCTTCAGGACTCAACGGTGCGCAGGAAGTACCGCCGGTCGACACCACAGCGTCTGCGGTCTCCCATATCACCGTCGGTGGCAATCTTGCGGTCAGTGGGACGGTGGATACCAGCGGCATCAAGGGGACCGTCGCCCACATCCACGAGGGAACAGTGGGAGCCAACGGGCCGCCGATCATCACGTTGGTGAAGTCGTCCGAGACCCAGTGGTCAGTACCGGCTGGCGCGACGCTCACGCCTGCACAGTACAAGACCTACAAGGCCGGCGGTTTGTACGTGAATGTTCACAGTGCGGCACATCCGAGCGGCGAAATTCGGATGCAGCTCAAGCCGTGATCGCAAGAGCGGAGCCGAACCGCTGGGTTCGACTCCGCTCAGGCTGCGAGAAAATTCCCGACGCCAATCACGATGGTAGACGTCACCAGCGCAGCAATGCCGGCCCACACCAGCGCGCGAGTTCGAACACTGGCGCCAAACCACCCCTGCAGCGCAAAACCCCATAGCGTCGAGAACAGAATGATCGAGGCCATGTGCAAGGTCCAGGACGAGAATCCGTAGCGACCCATCTGGCTCTCACCCATCGTGTAGAAAAAGAACTGGAAGTACCACAGCGTTCCACCGAGCGCGGCCAGCAGATAGTTGCGCAGCAGCGGCGGGCGCTCGCCGACTGCATACGCGGCAGGTCCTGGCCGGCCGATGAATTCACCTGCCGTTCCGTTCTTGATGATCAGTCCCGCGCACCAGACCAGGTTCGTCGTGAGTCCACCGGCCAGCACGACGCACAACACGGGTAGTCCCTGCCATAGAGGGTCGGTACCGGCAGCAATCGTCAACGCGCGGATGGGCTGACCCGCATCCAGTCCCCAGGCAAAGCAGCCGGACATCACGCCGGAAAACACTGCAATCGCCAGCCCCTTCTTGAGCGCGAACTCCGCCACACCCACCTTGCTCTGTGCGCCGCTGAGCGCACGTTCCTTCGCCTGGCCCGCGCGCGTCACAATGACGATTCCGATGAGGGTGATGAAAATGCCGAAGAAGGTGATCTGTCCGCTCGGGCTTGCAGCCAAGGTCCCGAGCGTGCCGTGAAATATCGGAGGGCCCAGCGTTCCGATCACCGTGGTCAGGCCGAGCGCCACTGCCATTCCCAACGACAGACCCAGATACCGCATGGTCAGCCCGAAGGTCAGTCCGCCAAAGCCCCACATGGCGCCCCAGAACCAACACCAAAACAGCGTGCGGTTCGGTGTCGCGGCCAACACGTCCAGGAGTCCTTTGGTTTGCAGAGACGCGAATATCCACGGCGCCACCACCCAGGAAAAGAAACCGCCGGTGATCCAGAAGATTTCCCACGACCAACGACGAATGCGCTTGTAAGGCACATAGAAGCTCGCCGAGGACAGACCGCCCAGCCAGTGAAACAGGACGCCGAGCAAAGGATTTGCGATCACTACCACTCCCACGATGGCGCCGTGAGGCGTGCGTTGATGCTTAGCGTTGAACCAGGACGCTGCGATTGATGTCGGAAAGGCGCGTACAGCCGGTCAGCGCCATCGCTGCCCGCATCTCGGCTTGCATGAGTTGCAGCACGTGAGCAATGCCGGACTCGCCGGCGCCAGCCAGCGCAAAAGCCCAGGCACGGCCGAGCAAAACGCCCTGTGCGCCGAGCGCGAGCATGCGAATGACATCCAAACCTGACCGGATGCCGCCGTCGGCCAGCACGGTCAGACGATCCCCGACCGCATCGGCGATCAGAGGTAACGCACGTGCCGTCGACGGCACGCCGTCGAGCTGACGTCCGCCGTGATTCGACACGATGATGCCATCGGCACCTACACGGACAGCATCGCGCGCATCGTCAGCGTCGAGAATGCCCTTCAAAATGAGCGGCCCCGACCAGTGCTCGCGAATGAAATCCAGATCGCGCCAGGTGACCGATGGATCGAAGTTCTCGCCCACCCAACGGAAGAAATCATCGAGGCCGGTCTTGCCGCGCAACATCGGCGCGACATTGCCCAGATGATGCGGTCGGCCCATCAACCCTACATCCCACAACCAGTGCGGACGGCAAAGCGCCTGCCACGCGCGACGCGTGGAACCCGCCAGTCCCGCAGCACCTGCCAACCCTGAGCGATAGTCGCGATAGCGCGCCCCCGGCACGGGCATATCGACCGTCAACATCAGCGCATCGCAGCCACTGGCGCGCGCCTTCGCCAGCAGATCACGCACGAAACCACGATCACGCATCACATACAGCTGAAACCAGATAGGCTTGTCGACGCTGCGGGTCACCTCCTCGAGACTGCAAGCCGACACCGTCGACAAGGTGAATGGCACGCCGGCCGCC
This sequence comes from Pseudomonadota bacterium, assembly GCA_031394735.1. Taxonomy (GTDB): domain Bacteria; phylum Pseudomonadota; class Gammaproteobacteria; order Steroidobacterales; family Steroidobacteraceae; genus TMP-86. The sequence goes on from JANMXI010000084.1 coordinate 19,373, forward strand.
TGCGCCGCGCGCGCGGCCTGAACTTCGCCGCGGCGGGAACTCAGCCCCGCAAGTCCAATCGGCCCGAGCGCAACCGGCATCGACAGTTCTCGACCGAACAATCGCGATGACAAATCGATGTGCGAGACGTCCCGCAACACCCGCTGCCGCAACTCCACAGCGCGCAAATCGGCGCTGTTATTACTCAGCGTCACTTCGTCGTAAGAACCGCCGTCGATGTACTCGAACAGAAAGCGCGGCAATCGACGTCGCGCGAGTTCTCGATAATCCTGAACGCATGCCGCTTTCATGAGGTGGCCTCGATACCCGCGGCATCGCGCCGCCATTGCGCCGCATAGGCACCAACAGCGACTTCCAGCGGCAGCACCCGTTGCAGATCAGCGTTCGGCCGAAGCGTCGGGTCGATCACCCGCAGCGCACCGAAGGATACGTCGGCTTGATCCGGCGTTTTGCACACGAACACCTGTTCACGGGGCCGCAGTGCCGCCAAAGCCCTGACAAAAACCTCGCAGTGTGCGAAGCGGCCCTCGATGAGGAGGCGATCGCAGGTACCGATTAAATTCAACGAGGTGTCGGCGACCAGCGCCAGATACAAGCTCACCGCCGCGCCGCGCTCGATGGGGTCCGTCGGTTCGTTCACCCATCGGCCGCGATTTTGCGCAAACGGCCCGACGCGTGGAACAAAGCTGGGACATGCGCGCGCACCGCGGGCAATCACGCGGCGCGCTGCGTCGATGAAAGCGGGCTGATCGGGTTTGGAATCGAGGCGCGGTGTATCCGCATTGCAGAGCAACTCCGCTTCGCGGCCACCCATGAATCGCGCCGATGGCGTCAAACCGCCGAACACGTCCACATTGACGAGGCAATCGCGCTCTTCCGGCAACGCGGCGATATCGATGCGCGCATCTGGCGCCATCGATCGCATGGCGACGAACCAGGTGCCGGTCGACAACACCGTCATATCTCCCGACTGGAGTTCGTGGAAGCCTCGCGCCGCGATCAACGCCGCATTGGAATCGTGCAAACCGCAATACACATCCGCGTCCGGCGGCAGACCGGTGCGCGTCGCCCAGCGTGCGGACACATTGCCCAGCACGTCACCGGCGCGGCGCAGCGGCGCCATCCGCTGCGCCCACCCGCGCGCAATGGAAAGCTCACTGGGCGTTGCTGACGCAGGCCGCCACAAATCACTGTGGCAGCCGAGGCTGGTCACTTCGCTCGCCGGAACTCCGCACAGCAACCAGGCCCAGTATTGCGGCCAGGGGAGGATCGTCGCGCCGCTCGACAAAAGGTCGGGATGTAGTTGCTCGAGCCAGTGCAATTGCGCGCCTACATTCAAGCCGACGGGGAGCAAGGGTGATCCGGTTGCGGCGAACGGATCTCGATTCGGAGCATAAGCTTGTTGCACCGTCGCAGGAATGGCCGCCTCGTAATCCATCACCGCACACGCCAGGGAACCTTGGCGTAACACCGCAGCGGCAGCGCCATGGGCGATGGGAATGATCGCGGTGATCGGTGCGCGGGCTGCGAACTCTGACAACACGCCGGCCATCCACTCTTCAATGCCCTTCGCGTCGAGCGCCAGATAGCCGGCACCTTGCACCGAGCGGTTTGCGTTTGTTTCGCGCGCGACCAAAGCGCCGGCATTGCTCCACAGGCTCAACTTGGACAAGGACTTTCCGACGTCCAGCACGACGGTAAAGGCTTCAGGCATCCGTCAACCCGATTAATAATGATTGAAATTTATTGAAAATGATCATATAACATCAAAACATATCAAACAAGCCTCAATCGACCGGAGCTGACCGTGATCACAGACCCTCCCGCCGCCAACGCGGCCCTGCCCTTTGTCGTGCCTGACAACCGCTGGCGCGACGCGGATGCCGCCGGAAAGACCGCCGAAGGCCTGCTGCTGTATCGATCCAATCTGCTCGGCTCGGACCTGACGGTCACCAACTTCGGTGGCGGCAACACCTCCGCAAAGCTTTCGCAGCTCGATCCGTTGAGCGGCGAAACCGTCGCTGTGCTCTGGGTCAAAGGCTCGGGCGGCGACATCGGCTCGATGAAACTCGAGGGATTCTCCACCCTGTATCTGGACAAATTTCGCGGCATCGAACGACTGAATCGCGGCGCCGCGCATGAAGACGACATGGTGGGCTATCTTCCGCATTGCACCTTCAATCTGAATCCTCGCGCCGCTTCCATCGACACGCCGCTGCACGGTCTGCTCCCCTTCGTTCACATCGATCACGTGCATCCGGATGCGCTGATCGCGCTGGCGGCCTCCTCCGGTGGCGAAGCGGCGACGTGCGAAATCTGGAAGGGCAAAGTCGGCTGGCTGCCGTGGCGGCGGCCGGGGTTTGAGCTTGGACTTCAGATTCGCGACTACGTCGCCGCGCATCCCGGGTTGCGCGGCGTGATGCTGGCCGGACACGGCATCATCTGCTGGGGCGACACGTCCAAAGCCTGCTATGACAACACCGTCAGCCTGATCGCCGACGCGGCACGCCATCTCAACCAGCGTCTGTCGCGCGCACCGGCCTTCGGTGGCCGGGCGGTCGCACCCTTGTCACTGGCAGCACGAGCTGCCGCGGCCGCCAGGCTGATGCCTCGACTGCGCGGCGCGATGGTCAAGGAAGGCCGGCGCATCGGGCATTTCTCCGATGATCCGGAAGCGCTGGAATTCGTCGGCTCAAACGACTTCGAACGCCTCGCGGCCATCGGCACCTCCTGCCCCGATCATTTTCTGCGCACGAAGATTGCGCCGCTGACAGTGGACCCACGCAAACTCAACGACGCGGCTTACCTGGACGAGCAATTCAGCCGCTATCGGCAGGCCTATGCGGCGTACTACCAACGCTGCGCGCGACCGGACTCGCCCAAGATGCGCGATCCGAACCCGGTGGTCGTTCTCGTGCCCGGCATCGGCCGTATCACCTTTGCCGCGGATAAGACCACGGCGCGTCTCGCCGGTGAGTTTTATGGCAACGCCATCAACGTCATGCGCGGCGCCGAAGCCATCGGTGAGTACATCGGTCTGCCTGAACAGGAGGCCTTCGACATCGAATATTGGGCGCTCGAAGAAGCGAAGTTGCAGCGCATGCCCAAACCCAAATCGCTCGCCGGCAGAATTGCGCTGATCACCGGCGGCGCCGGTGGCATCGGTCAGGCGACTGCCGTGCGACTCCTCACCGAGGGCGCCTGCGTGATGTTGCTCGACTTGAACGAGAAGACCCTGAGCGAGGTACGCAATACTCTGCAGCAGCAGTTTGGCCGCGATGTGGTGCGCTCCGCAGTTTGCAATGTGACTGACGAGTTACAAGTGCAAGCGGCGTTCGATGCCGTGGCGCGTGAATTCGGCGGGCTCGACATTCTGGTCGCCAACGCAGGCATCGCCTCCTCCGCGTCGATCGAGGAAACCACGGTTGCGCTGTGGCGCAAGAATTTCGATGTGCTTGCCGAAGGGTATTTCTTGACGGCACGGGCAGCCTTTCCCCTGCTCAAACAGCAACGCGGCGGATCGATCGTGTTCATCGGATCGAAGAACGCACTGGCCGCCACGCCAAATGCCTCCGCGTATGCATCGGCCAAGGCGGCATCGCTGCACCTGGCCCGATGTCTGGCGCTCGAGGGAGCCGGCGATGGCATTCGCGTCAATGTCGTGAATCCGGATGCCGTGATCCGTGGCTCGCGCATCTGGGATGGCGACTGGCGGCGCGAGCGCGCCGGCGCTTACGGCATCGATTCCGGTCAGGAACTCGAGGACCATTACCGCAATCGGTCGATGCTCAAACGCAGCGTCTTTCCGGAAGACATCGCCGAAGCCGTGTATTTTCTGGCCGGCGATGCATCGAGCAAGTCGACCGGCAATATCATCAACGTCGACGCGGGCAACGCGCAAGCCTTCACACGCTAAACGCATTGGGGAGCGATGCAATGAGTGGACTACCGATTTCCAACGATTTTGTCCAAAGCCGAAACGCGGTCGGGATGGCACCGCTGCGCGAGGACTACGACGCTCTGCGCCGCGCATTGCACCGCCGCGGCATCGACATCGACGCGGTGAAGCAGAAGATCAGCGCCTTCTCTCTCGCCCTGCCGACCTGGGGCAGCGGCCGCGGAGGCACGCGTTTCGCGCGGTTTCCGATTCCCGGCGAGCCTTCCAACATCCACGAGAAATTACAGGACTGCGCCGTCGTGCAGCAACTCGGCCGCGCAACACCACGCGTCTCGCCGCATTTTCCCTGGGATTTCGTCAGCGACTACGCGGGACTGCGCCAGGAAGCCTTGACTCTGGGGTTGGGATTCGATGCGGTGAACTCCAACACCTTTCAGGATCAAGCCGGTCAACCGCACTCGTATCGCAACGGCAGCTTGAGCGCCACGGATGCGGATGTCAGAGCACAGGCCATTGCCCACAACATCGATTGCATCCGGATCGGCCAGACCTTGGGTTCCAGCGCCATCACCGTGTGGATCGGCGATGGCACGAATTTCCCCGGCCAGCAGGACTTGGGCGCATCGCTGGACCGCTACCTCGACAGCACGGCGAAGATTTACGCGGCCTTGCCGGACGGCTGGCTCATGCTCCTCGAACACAAGATGTACGAGCCGGCCTTTTACTCCACGGTGATCCAGGATTGGGGCAGCAGCATTCTGGCTGCGCAACACCTGGGGCCTCAGGCGAAGTGCCTGGTCGATCTGGGTCATCACGCGCCCAATGTGAACATCGAACAGATCGTGGCGCGACTGCACCGCTTCGGCAGGCTGGGTGGCTTCCATTTCAATGACAGCAAGTATGGCGATGACGACCTGGACAGCGGCTCGATCAACCCCCACCAGCTATTTTTGATCTTCAACGAACTGGTGGAAGCAGAACGACAGCCTCGCTCGGGATTTGCGCCGGCTTACCTCATCGATCAATCGCACAACGTCACCGACCCCATCGAAAGCCTCCTGTCGTCTGCGGAGTCCATTCTCAGCGCCTATGCGAAGGCGCTGCTGGTCGACCGGGAATCGTTGCACGCCGCGCAGGAAGGCAACGACGTCATGATGGCCTTCCAGGCATTGCGGCGCGCCTATCGAACGGACGTGTCTCCCCTTCTCGCCATGGCTCGAGTCGAGGCCGGCGGCGCTCTCGATGTGCTGGACACTTACAGGGCCAGCGGCTGGCGACAACTCAAGGCCACGGAACGGCGCGCCACGGGGCGCAGCGCGGGCATCGTCTGATCTGGCGTGACGCGATGTCCGATATACTTGCGATCCCGAACACAGGTCGATAATCCATGCATTCAACAGATCGCGAGCGGCTGATCAGCGATCTTCTTCGCCATCGCGGCTTCGTCTCCTTTCAAGAGCTGCAATCGAAGCTGGACGCCTCCCCGGCCACCATCCGCCGCGATCTGGAGCGCATGGCGGAGGTTGGTGCACTGGCGCGCATTCGCGGTGGCGCAAAGGCCGCTGGCGACGCCGAGCGCGCGAACGGCTCCATCGGCGCACCGCATCTGTCCGGCGTCCCCTTTCACGAAAATCAGAACCGTCACGCTGCGCAGAAAGCAGCCATCGGCAAGGCGGCCGCCGCTCTGTGCACGGCAGGCGAAGGCATCATGATCGACGGCGGATCCACGACGCTGCAAATGTGCCCGCATCTCGCCAGCTTGAATCTGCAGGTATTGACGAATTCGCTGCATATCGTCAATGCCCTGTTGCCGCAGGCCGGCACCCGCATCATGGTCCCAGCCGGCGCCGTGTTTCGCGAACAGAACATCATTCTGGCCGCCGCTGGCGAGCAGAGCATGCCGCGATTTCACGCACCCAAACTGTTCATGGGTGCGGCCGCCATCGGTTCCCAAGGGCTGATGCAAGCTGACATGCTATTGGTCGCTGCGGAACGGCGGCTCATCGAGCGGGCCGAAGAAATCATCGTGCTCGTGGACAGTTCGAAATTCCTGATCTCCTCCGGGATGGTTGTCTGTGGCCTGGAGGAAATCGATACGGTGATCACGGACGATGGAATATCCAAAAATGAGCGCAAGATTCTCGAAGGCGCTCAAATCCGCGTGATCGTGGCGGGCTGAACAGCGGATCGACGCCATCCGGCGCTCTCAGGCTGTCAACGCAGATCCCGTCGCTGATTCAGAGTGCTTGGCAATGCGCACGAATCGCTGCGTCAAAGCCGGCAACACCAGCAGATTCAGCAGTGTCGAGGAAATCAGTCCGCCCAATACCGTGACCGCCATCGGGCCCTCGATCTCTTGTCCCGGCTGGTTCAAGCCCCACGCGAGCGGAGCCAGTCCCAGTGCAGTGACCGCCGCCGTCATCAAGATGGGCACCAGTCGTTCATTGGCGCCGCGCACCACCAGCTGCAGATTCCATGCGTGCCCCTCGACCTCGACCAGATGCTCGTAATGCGCAAGCTGCAGAATCGCATTGCGCGCGCTGACGCCAAATACGGTCACCAGGCCGACCACGGTGCCCAGGGAAATGCCCAGACCCGTGACCCAGATCGCGATGACGCTGCCGATGAGGCTGAACGGCAGATTGGCGAGCACCAACCAACTATTGGCACGCCAGTGAAACGACATGAACAGGATCATGACGATCAGCGCCAACGCCAGCCCCGAGTACAGCACCAATTCATTGCGTGTCTTCAGCTCCGCCGCGGCGGCACCGGTAAATTCCACGAATACACCGGCCGGAAGCGCGACCGACTTTGAAATCGCCTGCCGGGCATTCTCGACGACGGACTGCAGCGAGCCGGCGCCCACGTTGAAGGTCACGGCGACCACGCGCTGTCCGCCATCGTGTTCGATGCTGTAACGATCTTGCGCCACGTCGACCCGGGCCACCTGCGACAACGGCACAGGCCCAAAAGGCGATGCGATCATCAAGCTTCGCAGTTGCGCGGGTGCATGACGAACTGAATCCGGCAACATCAGCACCACATCGACGGTGCGGGTCCCATTGAATGTCTGTCCCACCTTGGCGCCGGCGTAGGCCGCTTCAATCGTATCCAGAACTTCCTGAACCTTGAGACCCGACGCAGCCAAAGCCTGCGGCACCACGTGGATGAATAGGGAGGGTGTGCCGCTTTGACGCTTGAACTGCAGATCGACGATTCCATCGACCTTGCCCAGCGCACTGACGATCTTGTCGGCCGTCTTGTCCAATCCTTCCAGATCCTCGCCGAAGACCTTGATCGCCACCTGCGCAGTTTCGCCGCTCAAGCTCTCGCTGATGCGGTCACCGAGAAAAGTCATCACCTCACTCTGGATGCCCGGGTAATGCGCCAGAATTGCGCGCAATTCCTCCTGCGCCCGCGCTTGATCCACCTTCGTACCGGGCTTGAGTTCGACGTGAAACTCGCTGCGATGCGGACCCCAGGTGTCCTCGCTCAACTCCGCCCTGCCCACCTGCTGTTCAACGCTCTGCACGTACGGCAAGGCCAGGACTTCCTTGCTGATCCGCTCGCCGACGCTGAGCATTTCCTGAAGCGAGGTACCGGTCACCGAGCTCGATACCTGCATGACGAAATGTCCTTCGCGAAAATCCGGCATGAAGGTCCCGCCCAAGAAGGGCACCGACACGGCGGCAGCCAATACGCCGGCTGCGAGCAGCAGTAGCGTCGCACGCAAATGAGCGCCCACGATGTGCACGGCGGCGTTCTGCCAGGCTTTCAAGCGACGCAACCAGGCAGGATCCGGACGCTGCTCGTAACGCCGCAGGAACAAGGCGCACAACGCTGGCGTCGAGGTCATCGCGACCAGCAGCGAGGCGAGGACGGCGAAGATGAACGCCAGTGCCAGAGGACCCACGAAATGTCCCTGCACACTCGAGGTAAACAGCTCCGGAAGAAAGACGGCAATCACCACCGCCGTTGCATAGATGACCGGGCCGCGAACCTCGAGCGACGCTTCGCGGACAACTTCGAGCCGCGGCTTGGGGGTTGCGACTTGCGCGTTCTCTCGCAAACGTCGCAGAATATTCTCGATTCCGATGATGGCATCGTCGACGAGTACGCCCAGTGCCACCGCAAATCCTCCCAATGTCATCGTGTTGAGCGTCAGCCCCCTATACCGCAGCACGGCAACCGCTGCCAGCAGCGACAGAGGAATGGCGGTGAAGGCGATCATCGCTGCGCGAAAGTCACGCAAGAACACGTACAGGACGGCCAAAATCAAAATGGCTGCAATCAGCAGCGACTCCTGCAGATTTTGCAGCGCCCGCTCAATGAAATTCGCGGGCCGATGGAGACCCGAATACACGGTGATGCCTTGGCTTTTGAGCGCCGGCTCCAATGCCGCCAGCGCGTCTTCAACCGCCTTGGTGGTCGTCAAGGTGTTGGCGCCGTATTGACTGGCCAGCGACAGCAACACGCCGTGCCGGCCCATGACGAGTGAATCGCCGAATTTTAAAGCCGGCGCCACCTTGATCTCCGCGATGTCGCGCAACAGAATCGGCAGATTGCTGCGCACCGCGACCACGGTTTGCCCGATCGCCTGAATATCCGGCGAAGGCGTCGGCGAGCGCAGCAGCACTCGCTGCGCCTTCAGATCGATGAATCCGGCGCCGCGCAAAGGCAGCGCCGCTTTCGCAGCGTCCGCCACATCGTTGAACGACAAGTTGAAACTCGAGAGTTTGCGCGAGTCGGGCAGGATCTGGATCTGTCGAACCTCGCCACCGAAGACGATGACGTGCGCAACGCCGGGCACGGCCAGCAATCGCGGCTTGATGATCCAGTCGGCGTTATCGCGCAAGGTGAAGGCATCGGCGGTGTCCGACACCAGACCGATTTTCAGCAAGTCCATCGTGCTGGAGACCAGCGGCGACAACTTGGGTGTCGCAACGCCGGCAGGCAAGGTGCTGCCCAGTTCCGACAATCGTTCCGAGATCCCCTGACGTGCCACGTGAACATCGATGCCCTCGGCGAAGGTGATGGTCACCACCGACAGGCCGGGAATGGATTCCGACCGCATGGTTGCAAGTCCCGCTGTGCCGTTGACAGCGTTTTCGACCTGCTTGGTGACCAATTCCTCGACCTGCTGCGGCGCGAATCCGGGCGCCTCGGTCTGGATGTCCACCTGCGAAGGCACGAATTCCGGGAACACGTCCAGGGGAGCCTGCAGCGCTCCCCAGGTGCCCAAGATGAGCGCGAACAGGGACAACGCCGCAATCGCGCCGTGGTGACGCACGCACAGCGCAACCAATGTCCGCATCATGCCTATTCCGCCGCGAGGGTAGGGTTGGTTTCGCGCGCCAGCAACTGACCGGCCGACGTCGTCACGATTTTTGAACCTGCCGCAATCCCGTGCTGCACGAAGAAGCCCTCCGCGGCTGGCATGCTCGTGTCCAGTTCAGTGCGCAGGAACACGTTGGCTTTCGTCTCGACATAGCACCAATACTTTCCATTGCTGATAACGACTGCAGATGCAGGAATCAGCACACCGCTTTCCGCCGCACCCACCGGAGCCCACACCTCGAGGCGTTCGCCTTCATTGACCGGGCTGCCTTTCAACAAGGCAAAGAAACTCGACCCGGGCACGCTGGCATCGGCCGGCGCGGCCCAGACCGACGTCGATTGCCAACCCGCACGGGCTGGATCCGCGGCAATGCGACTCATGCGCAGCGACTTCGGTGCCGAGTCGCCGACGGCGCCAATCGGAAAAGTGACGCGTACGATCTTGATTATTCCTTGAGATATATCTAGTAACTCACTGTTAAAACTATTATTTCTCCATGGCGCATCTTGACCCCAAGTCGAGGACGCACGTCGTTTGACCAGTTCAAGAGCAGCCCGGTCGACCGTCGCTTGACGCTCAGCCGCTTCCTGGACATCGGCCGCCATGGCGCCCGTCGTACCCGCCAACCGTTTGCTGCGCTCGAAGGCCGATTCGCTTTGCCGCTGCACGGCGATTGCCGTCGACAGATCGGCAACCGACTGAGCAACGCTTTCATGCGCCAGCACGACGCCGAAGCCGGCGGCTTCCGGCACATGCGAACCGGCGGCGGCAATCGAGGTTTCGATCCCCATGGCCTTCACCTCGTCGGCGCTCAACGTCACGCCTTCGTCCACCACGTCGGTGCCCGCCGTCGCGGGGGTTGGCGCAGCGACGCTGTCGGGTGATTTATTGCAGCCGCTCAATGGTGCGAGCATCACGCCACCGACACACAGCAGCAGCACGGTGACGCCGTGTCGAAAGGTTGCAGACCATTTCACATTCATGGGTTTGTCGTCCGATTGGAGGTTTCAGCCGGCACCTCGGATTCAGGGTGCTGAGTCCACCCGCCTCCGAGAGCCTTTGCGAGGCTCACCAGCGCTTGCAGGCGCGCGAGCTTGTATTGAACGAATTGATCACGCGCCGCAAACAAGGTTCGCTGCGCCTCCAGCACGAGCAGGAAATCGCCCGCGCCGGCTTTGTAGCGCAGCGTCGCGCCCTCAAAGGCCTTGGTCGATTGCGCGACATTGTCGAGCTGAAACTGCCGCGCGTCCTGCAGATGGCGGATCGCGTCCAAGGCATTCTCGACATCGACGAGCGCGGCCAGAATGGCCGCGCGATACGCAGACAGCAGTTCGCGGTCTTTTGCCGCCACTTCATCGCGTTGCGCGCGCAAGCGACCGTGATCGAAAATTGGGTGCACCAGATTCGCACCCAATGAGAACGAGGGACCCGTGCCGCCGATGGTCAGGACGGCAGCCTGCAACGCGGGATTCTGAACGCCTGCGTTACCGGTCAACGTCAGACTGGGAAACATCGCGGCGCGAGCTACAACCACGTCCGCATGGCCTGCGCGCAAATTCTCCTCGGCGCGCGCGATGTCGGGGCGCCGCGCAAGCAATTCCGAGGGAAGACCTGCCGAGATGACCGGCTCGGTCAACGAGTCCATCGGCTGGCCGCGCACGACAAATTCTTCCGGCTCGCGGCCCAGCAACAGCGCCAGCGCAGTACGCGCCTCGCTTTCCACCTGCTGCAGACCGAGCCTGGCGATCTGCGTTGCGTCATAGACGGAGCGTTGCGTCGCCTGTTCGACCGGCGCCGCGGCGCCCGCCGCAAATCGCGCGTCGATGATATCCAGCAATTGTTGCGCGGCCTGCTGATTCGATTCGGCGATTGCGAGACGTTCGCGAAGCGCCAGAACTGAAAAATACCCGTCCGCTATGCCGGCCAACGTCGTCAGCATGACCGTGTCGCGATCCGCGCGCGACGCGCCCGCCAGATGTAGGGCGGAATCGCGGGTCGCCCGATTCTTGCCCCAGAAGTCGATTTCGTAGCTGGCCGAGAGCAGCGCGGACCAATCCGACTCGTGTCCTGACCCTTGCGAGGAATGCCCAGCCAGATAATTCACATTGCCGACGGCATCGAGCGAGGGCAACAGCGCGGCGCCGGCCTGACGCGCCCGTGCATCGGCCTGCGCGACTCGCGCACTTGCAGCAGCGATATCCAGATTGCCGCCACTTGCGCCATCCACGAACGCATTCAACTCCTGGCTTGAAAACCCGCGGTACCAGGCTTGCGTCGGCAGCGATCCGGCTGGCTCCGCCGGCGCGTCGAACGTCGCCGGTAGATTCTGCGGTGCAATGGCAGCCGGCTGCACAGCGCAGGATGTCAGCAGAACGAACATCGCCACGCCTGGCAGACGTAAAACACGGCAAATCAAGGTGTCATCTCGTCAGACGAATCCCAAGCCAATTCGATGCTCAGGACAGTAGCATCGGGCCAGGAGGGCCGTCCTTTACGGATAGTTATAGAAAAGCGATCTCCACCTTCAATCCCGGTTGATTGTCCGACAGCAGCATCTTTGCGCCATGCAACTTTGCGATAGCGGCGGCGAGGCTTAAACCAAGACCACTCCCCGGCGTGGTCCGGCTGCCTTCCAGCCGAAAGAACCGTTGCAGGACCTTGGTGCGTAGGGAGTCAGGAATGCCGGGACCGTCATCACAAACCTGCACCACCACGTTCTCACCAACCGTGTGCGCCCGAATCCAGATGTGCGCGCCCGGACCCGCATGCAGCACGGCGTTGTCGACCAGATTGACGAATAGCTGGGTCAGCAATTCACGGTCGCCGTCAATCAGCAGGAGTGCGGCGATATCGGCCTGCAGCGTCAGCTCCCGGTCTTCGGCCACGGGCGCGTAGAGCTCAACAACCGCGTTCAACACCTCGCCCAAATCGACCCGCGTGAACCCCGCCTTGCGCGCACCGCTCTCGATCTGCGCAATGCGTAACAACGCGCCGAAAATTTCCAGGATCACATCGGTCTCGCGCCGCGCCGCGTCGATGACCTGGCGCAGCGCGGCCGCGTCGACATCGGCCCTCTGCGACATTTCGAGGCGATTTCGCAGGCGGGTCAGTGGCGTCCGCAGGTCATGCGCAATATCGGTGCTCACCTGCTGCACGTCGGCCATCAGCGCTTCAATTCGATCCAGCATGGTGTTGATGCTGACGGCCAGGTGATCGAACTCATCTCCGCCGTGCTGGGTCGGAACCCGCTGCTTCAGATCGCCTTCCACGATGTTGCGGCTGGTCTCGCTGACGCTTTCGATCTTGCGCATCAGACGCCGGCTCATCACCACACCGCCGGCGAGTGCGAACACAACCGACGCTGCCAATCCCCACAGGAACGACGCCGTCACGAACTCTTGCATTTCATGGAGCTGGTAGGTGCTCCACCCGACGAACAGATAATGGCCGCGGACATCGACGCCGCGGCCGCGAATCGCGGTCAGCGATAACTTGCTCTTGTCCGGTTCTCCCGCCCATTCACGAATCCCCACGAGCGGATCCAGGGCCGGCAGGTTGCCGGCCAACACGACACGACGGGAGTCCTGCAGCAGATAGTAGAAACCCGAAGAATGATGCGTCATGGAGCGCACCAACGCACTCATCCCTTCAGTCGATGCGGACGATTTATCCGTCACAATCTCATTCAATTCATTGGTGACGCTGTCGTCGATCTGATGCCGCATGAACCGCGCGGTCGACCAGAAGATGACGCTGAACAGCACCAGGAAACTAATGCCCGTGAGCGCTGCGTAGATCAGCGCCAGCCGGAAGCTCGAGGTTCCCAGTACTCTACGGACGAGCACGGATGCTGTATCCCGAGCCGCGAACCGTGAGGATCAACGCCACCTCCCGTCCCCGGTCGATCTTGGATCGCAGGCGGCTGACGTGCGTCTCCACCACATTGGTGTGAGGATCAAAGTGCAGATCCCAGACATTCTCCAACAGCATGGTCCGGGTGACCACGTGATCGACATGGCGCATCAGATATTCGAGCAGACGAAACTCGCGCGGCTGCAGGTCGATTTTCTCCTCCCCGCGGCGCGCGGTGCGGGCCAGCAGATCCAGTTCCAGATCCTCGACCCGCAAAACGGTTTCCGTCGCCGTCTGCCGCGGTCGGCGACCCAACGCGGCTACTCGCGCCACCAGTTCGGAAAACGCAAACGGTTTGACCAGGTAATCGTCTGCACCCGCGTTCAAGCCGTGCACCCGATCATCGATGCCGTCGAGCGTCGTCAGGAACAACACGGCCGCGGCGTTGCCGGTTGCACGCACTGCCTGAATCAGCGCCAGTCCATCAAGCTTGGGAAGCATTCGGTCGACCACCAGCAGATCCCACTTTTCCGCGTTCGCGCGCATCAATCCATCGCAACCGTCGCGCGACACCGCGACGTTATGGCCGGCCGCGGAGAGGCCTTGCGCCACATAGTCCGCAGTGTCCGCATCATCCTCGACAATCAGAATTTTCACCCGACCCACCTTCCAGTTGACGGCCGTATCATCTCATTTCGCGGCAATCGTCAAGGTGCGAAACTGTTTGGTACTATCGAGGCGATGAAAGACTCGCAAAGCTGGTTGCTGTTCGCCCTCGCATCCGCCTTTTTCGCGGGGCTCACGGCCATCCTCGGCAAAATCGGCGTGGCCGGCATCAACTCCAATCTCGCGACATTGATCCGAACGATCGTCATTCTCCTGCTCGCGGCGGCTATTGTCTCCGTACGCGGCGAGTGGAACGGGCTCGCCACGGTATCCGCGAAGACCCTAGGCTTTCTCGTGCTGTCCGGCTTAGCGACCGGATGCTCCTGGCTCTTCTACTTCCGCGCCTTGCAACTCGCGCCGGCGTCGAAGGTCGCACCGATCGACAAGCTCAGCGTCGTCATTGCCATCGTGCTCGGAATCGCACTGCTTGGCGAGCCACTCCGTCCGAAGCTGATTGCCGGCGGACTGCTGATCGTTGCCGGTACGGTATTGATCGCGACGATCTGATTTCAGCGTATCGCCGGCGCTGCAACCATCACGGTGAATGTGTCCGGTAGCGGTAGCGGGCGTGGATGCGGATGCTCCGGTGTCGCGGCCGGCGCGGGACCGAACTCGGCGGTGGCTAGGTAGACGAGGCCTGATTTCGAATCAAGCGCCATTGTGCGTGCGCCGCGTTGCGTGGAAAGCGTGCTCAGAACCGGGAACGTGTCGCCTGATCCGCCCCGCACGATGGTCATCGTACCCTCGCCATTAGGGCTGAAAATCAACCCCTTCGCGGCCCAATAGCCGACGGCGTCGGGCGCCTCACCGATCCTGACTCGCGCAATCGGCTTGCCGGTCGTGGCGTCGGTCACGGCCATCACGTTCTCATCGCAAACGGAAAACAACCGATGGTGAGCCGCGTCCAGAGCAAGTCCGCTCGGACTTGCGCAGCCCGGCAACGACCAGATCGATGCAACGGCCAATTTGTCGGCGTCGATGACCACCATCTGACCCGCATCGCTTTCAATGTTCACGAAGATATGGCCAAGGCTGTCTTGGACCGCAAACTCCGGCTTATCCGGCATGGCCACTGTGGCCAGCACTTGCAACGACGACGCATCCAATACGGTGACGTCCTTGCTTCGGCCATTGAAGGTGAACAGATGCCCGCGCTTGCCGTCATACAAAATGGCGTCGGGATTGGACCCGGATACGGCCACGGTGCGCAGCGGCGCAAGCGTGTCGTAATCGAATTCAGTCACCGTGTTGGCCCTGCCGTTGCTGGTGAAGCCGCGCTTCAGATCGGGCGCGAGCGCCACGCCATGCACGCCCTCTGTATTGAGAATCCGACCGACGACCTCACCGGTGCCCGTGTCGAGAACTTCCACGCGAGTCTCCCGCGCGATGAACAGCCGATGTCGAGCCTCGTCCAACGTCAGGTAATCCCAGCTTCCCGCCCCCGTCAATTTCCAACGATGGATGATCGAATAGGAATTGCCGTCGATGGGCGCCTTCGCCACAAGCGGTTGGACCAAGGTCGAGGCACCGGCAATCGCGACGCAAGAGCGAAGGAATGTACCGAGAGAAGGGCTGAGCATGAAGGACTCCGAGATCATCACGGTGAAATAGGCGTGCCGACATCGCCGTTGGCGTCAGGCCCCCACGCGCAGGTAGGCATGATCCGCCTGGAGGTCAATGTACCTGGTTTTCCCCCTCATGGGTTTATCGGCGCGGCGTCGCATACTGTAACCGGCAACCTCAATAACGTGAAACACCTGCCCTCCCGGCTGACACGGATTGGCTACATTGCGGGCTGAAACGTGTTTCAGGCGGGTGCGAAATGGGTGTGCTGACGGAAGAACAGGCCAGGTCTCACATTGTGAAATTGCTGACGGTCATGACCCAGTCCGGCGGGTCGGATTTGTTCATTTCGAAGGACTTCCCGCCCAGCATGAAGGCGCAGGGGGTGATGAAGCCCCTCACCACCCAGAAGCTCAACGGCGAGGTGACGCGCGCACTGGCCGATGCGCTCATGAACGCCCGACAGCGCGAGGAATTCGCCCGCGACCTGGAGTGCAATTTTGCCATGACAGTGCCGGGAGTCTCGCGCTTCCGGGTCAATGTATTCGTGCAGCAGCAACACGTGGGCATGGTCATCCGCACCATCGCCAACGACATCAAGGGCCTGACCGATCTGGGGTTGCCCGACACGCTTGCAGAGATTGTCATGGCCAAGCGCGGTCTGGTGCTGGTCGTCGGCGCCACCGGCTCGGGAAAATCCACCTCTCTCGCGGCGATGATCGATCATCGCAATCGATCCTCTGCCAGCCATATCGTCACGGTCGAAGATCCGGTGGAATTCGTTCACCAATCGCGACAGTCGCTGGTCACGCATCGCGAAGTGGGCATCGACACGCACTCGTGGCACAACGCACTCAAGAACACGCTGCGGCAGGCGCTTGATGTGATTCTGATTGGCGAAATCCGCGACACCGAAACCATGGAACATGCCATCACCTTCGCCGAGACGGGTCATCTGTGCCTGGGCACCCTACACTCCAACAGCGCCAACCAGACACTCGACCGCATCATCAACTTTTTCTCCGAGGATCGCCGCAAGCAATTGCTGATGGATCTGTCGAGCAATCTGCGCGCCATCATTTCGCAGCGCCTGGTGCGCACCGTCGACGGCAAGGGCCGGCGCGCCGCCATCGAAATCCTGATCAACACGCCGATCATCGCCGACAAGCTGCTCAAGGGCGATTTTCACGAGATCAAGGCCATCATGGGCAAGTCGCGGGAATTGGGCATGCGCACTTTCGATGCCTCCTTGTTCGACCTTTACAATGAAGGCGCCATCTCGCTGGACGAAGCCATCAAGAACGCCGACTCGGCCAACGAGATCCGGCTGAACATCAAGCTCAATGCTTCTCCGCAGGCCAAGGCACAGCACCCCTCCCCCACCCAAACCATGAAAACGCTGTCGTTATCACCGAGCGAGGACGACGAAAAGGAAGACGCTGCGGCAGCCTGATGCCGGCACCGACGCTCGAGCCGCGGGGAAATAACCTGTGGTAATGAGCATAGATCGAGGAAGAATCACGGCGGATTTTGGATCAGGTAGCATCGCTGCCTCCTACATCGTGAGGCGAGGCGATCTTGGCTGCAGTGACTGCGGAGCGCGTCCTTACCGTCCAGCATTGGACCGACGCCCAATTTACCTTTACGACGACGCGCGCATCCGGCCTGCGATTCGAGAACGGCCAATTCGTGATGATCGGCCTGGAAGTCGACGGCCGCCCGTTGATGCGCGCCTACAGCATCGCCAGCGCCAATCACGACGAGTACCTGGAATTCCTGAGCATCAAGGTGCCCGATGGCCCGCTCACCTCCCGCCTGCGCAATATTCGTCAGGGCGACCAAATCCTGGTGAGCCAAAAGCCCACCGGCAGCCTGCTCCTCGACGATCTGCGACCCGGCAAGCGCCTGTACTTATTGAGCACCGGGACCGGCGTCGCGCCGTTCATGAGCATCATCAAAGACCCCGCGGCTTACGATCGATTCGAGCAGGTGGTGCTGGTGCATGGCGTTCGCTGGATCCGGGAATCCGCAGTCGCACGGCACTTCATCAACACGTTGCAAGGACATGAATTCCTGGGTGAGCAGGTGCGCGAGAAATTGCGCTACTACCCCACCATTACGCGCGAACCGTATCCCAATCAGGGTCGTGTGACCACCGTCATCGAAAACGGACGACTGCAGAAAGATCTCGGGTTGCCACCGCTGGACCGCCGCGAAGACCGGGTCATGGTGTGCGGCAGTCCTGACATGCTGACCGACACCTGCGCGCTGCTGGATTCGCGCGGCTTCCAGATCTCCGAGCACATTGGCGAGCGCGGTGACTATGTCATCGAGCGCTCGTTCGTCCAGCGCCGCTGATTCCGCGATTGATAGTACCATTGGGTACATCGTGTGAATCAACCGCCGGCGACTCCATCCGGCGCGGAGCAATGTCATCAAGACCTCAGCCGTCAAAGAGAACGCGGATCTCGCTCAATCCCTGCAGGATCGCGGCATCGAACACGTCAAGATCGGCGTGGTCGACACCGACGGCATCCTGCGCGGCAAATACCTGAGCCGCGACAAATTCGTGTCGGCACTGGACAAGAATCTCGGCTTCTGCGATGTGATTCTGGGCTGGGACTCGAACGACCAGCTCTACGACAACACCCGCTTCACCGGCTGGCACACCGCCTATCCCGACGCCATGGTTCGCGTCGTGCCGGAAACGCAACGTGACATTCCCTTCGAGCCTAAAACCGCGCTGTTTCTGGGTGAATTTACCGGCCGTGCGGAGGCCATCTGCCCGCGTGGCACACTGCGACGGGTCCTGGAACGTGCGGCGAGCATGGATTACCAGGTCAGCGCGGCCGCGGAATTCGAATTCTTCGTCTTCGAGGAGACGCCGCAATCGGTGCGCGACAAGGGCTACCGGCAGTTGAAAACCATGACGCCCGGCTCGTTCGGCTACTCGGTGCTGCGCAGCTCGGTGCATTCGGATCTGTATCACGAGTTGCTCGACTTGGGCCAGACCATGCGGTTTCCGATCGAAGGATTGCACACCGAAACTGGACCCGGTGTGCTCGAAGCCGCCCTGACCTACTGCGATGCGCTCGAAGCCGCCGACCGAGCGGCGCTGTTCAAGACCTACGCCAAGGTGCTCGCGCAGCGGCGAGGACTGATGGCGACGTTCATGGCCAAGTGGTCCAACAGCGTTCCCGGTCAGAGCGGCCATCTGCACATCTCCCTGCGCAAAAGCACCGGCGACAGCGTCTTCCACGATGCATCGAAGCCCCACGACATGTCCGACACCATGCGTTGGTTCGTCGGGGGTCAACAGACGTTGATGCCTGAATTGCTGGCCATGGTTGCCGGCACCGTGAACAGCTATTCGCGCCTCGTGCCCGGATTCTGGGCACCGACCTCGGCCACCTGGGGCGTGGAAAACCGCACCACGGCGTTGCGCGTCATCCGCGGCGGACCTTCGAGCCAGCGGGTGGAGTACCGGATCGCCGCGGCGGACATCAATCCCTACATCGCGCTCGCCGCCGCCATCGGCTCCGGCCTGTGGGGCATCGAACATCGGATCGAGCCAGCCGCGCCCATCGAAGGCAACTCCTACGACCGCGTCCATCCGCCGCATCAGCAACTTCCCGCCACGCTGTACGAAGCGGCTGACCGACTCAGTGCATCCCAGGCGGCGCGTACGCTCTTCGGCGACGAGTTCGTCGACCATTACGCGGCGACCCGGCACTGGGAGGAGCGCGAGTTCCGCAAGGCCGTCACCGATTGGGAACTGGCCCGCTACTTCGAGATCATCTAACGCATGGCCACCACCGATATGTTGAAGACCATCAGTCCCGTCGATGGCCGCATCTACGTCGAGCGCTCGCTGCATGGCGCTGCAGACATCGATCGCGCGCTCGCAGCGGCGCAGATCGCGCAGCGCGTGTGGGCTTCGCTCACGCTGACAACGCGCTGCGAGATGCTTGCCAAAGCCGTCGATGCCTTCTGTGCCAAGGGCGACGAAACGGCGGCGGAGATCACCTGGCAAATGGGGCGGCCCATTGCTCACGCACCCGGCGAGATCCGCGGATTCGCCGAGCGCGCGCGCTACATGCTCGACATCGCGGCGCAGACGCTGGAACCGGTTCGACCCGCTGACAAGGCCGGCTTCAAGCGGCAGATCAAACGCGTTCCGCTCGGCCTCGTCGTGGTGGTGGCGCCGTGGAATTTCCCCTACCTGACGGCAGTGAACGCCGTGCTGCCGGCGTTGATCGCCGGCAATGCGGTGCTGCTCAAACATTCGCATCAGACGCCGCTTTGCGCCGAACGATTCTTCCAGGCATTTGCCAGCGCCGACGTACCGGCCGGTGTCTTCCAGTATCTGCACCTCTCCCATGCCAATACCGCAGGCCTGATGGGCGATGCGCGCGTCGCCAACGTTTGCTTCACCGGTTCCGTCTCCGGTGGCAAGGCGGTCGTTGCGGCAACGGCCGCGGGCTTCGCCACCTCCGGCTTGGAACTGGGCGGCAAAGATCCCGCCTATGTGCGCGCCGACGCCAACCTGGCGCATGCGATCGACACACTGACCGATGGCGCCTTCTTCAATGCCGGTCAATCCTGCTTGCGGCATCAAGCGCATCTACGTCGCTGCGCCTGTCTATGAGGCGTTCGTTGCCGGCGTCGTCGACTTGACGAAGCAATACCGATTGGGTTCACCGCTCGATCCGCAAACCACGCTTGGACCGGTGGTGCGAGCCGCCGCCGCCGACGCGGTACGCGCGCAGGTGCGCGACGCGGTTTCGCGCGGCGCGCGCCAGCTCATCGATGCCGGAGGCTTTCCAGCCAGCATCGCCGGCTCTGCGTATCTGGCGCCGCAAGTGCTGGTCGATGTCGATCACTCGATGCCCCTCATGCGCGAGGAAACCTTCGGACCTGCGGTGGGCATCATGAAAGTGACCTCGGATGAGCAGGCGCTGCAGTTGATGAATGACAGCGAGTTCGGGTTGACCGCCGCCATTTTCTCAGCCGACGCACAGCGCGCCGAAGTGCTCGGCGACGCGCTCGACACCGGCACGGTGTTTCTCAACCGTTGCGATTATCTCGATCCGGCGCTGGCCTGGACCGGCGTCAAGAATTCAGGCCGCGGCTGCACGCTGTCGCGCATCGGCTTCGAGCAGATGACGCGGCCCAAGTCATTTCATTTCAGGACGACAACATGAGCGTGGCGTTACGCGGCAATTGGAATTATCCGACCACGATCTGGTCCGGGCCGGGCCGCGTCGCCGAACTTGGGCTTGCCTGCGAAAAAGCCGGCATTCGCCGGCCACTGATCGTCACCGACGAAGGCCTGGTCAATTCACCGATGATCACCAGCGCCCTCGCGGCGCTCGATGGTGCCGCGCTGTTCGGCGCCGTCCGCGGCAATCCCGCAAAGCGACATGTGGATGCGGGACTGCAGGCATACCGTGCCGGGAGTCACGATGGCGTGGTGGCCTTCGGCGGCGGCTCGGCGCTGGATGCCGGCAAAGTGGTCGCGTTCATGTCCGGACAGCAGCGCCCGCTGTGGGATTTCGAAGATATCGGCGATTGGTGGACGCGGGCTGATCCGGCGGGCATCGCACCCGTGGTGGCCGTACCGACAACCGCGGGCACCGGCTCCGAAGTCGGCCGCGCCGGCGTCATCTTGAATGAGGAGACGCATCGGAAAATCATCATCTTCCATCCGCAGATGATGCCGCGCGTCGTCATTGCAGACCCCGAACTCACCGTGGGCCTGCCGCGCGCCGTGACCGCAGCCACCGGCATCGATGCCTTCGTGCATTGCTTCGAAGCGTATTGCGCGCCGGGGTTTCACCCGCTGGCCGACGGGATTGCGCTGGAAGGCATGCGACTCATCCACCACAACCTGCCGCGCGCCTGTGCCGATGGCACCGACATCGAAGCACGCGCGCACATGCTGGCGGCAGCCTCGATGGGCGCCACCGCATTCCAGAAAGGTCTGGGCGGTGTGCACGCGATCGCGCATCCGGTCGGCTCCTGGTTCAACACGCATCACGGGCTGACCAATGCGGTCCTCCTGCCGTATGTCGTGACCTTCAATCGCGCGGCGATCGCCGCCAAAACAGAGATCATCGCGCGCATGTTGGATTTACCGGCGCGAGGTTTCAACGGATTTCTCGCCTGGACGCTGCAGCTGCGCGAGCGACTGGGCATTCCGCATTCGCTCGCCGAGATCGGCGTGAACGTCGATAACGCCGCAGTCATTGGCCAGGAGGCAGCGATCGATCCGTCGGCGGGTGGCAATCCGTTGCCCGTCAATGCTGCGCAGCTCGAAGGAATCTTCCGCGCAGCCGTGGCGGGCCGGCTCGATGCCGTGGGCAGCGGTGCCGCGTGAGTGCGCCGCGAATCCTGATCATCGATGGCAACGTCGCCGAGATTCGCGCGCGACAGACGGCGGCGCTCGGCTACGACTCGGGTCAAGGCTATGCACGCGTGCTGCGACGTCTTGAACCCAAGGTCCACGCAGATATTGTGACGGCGGCCGACGGCGACGCGATCCCTGCGGGCGTCAGCCTGGAAGACTACGACGGCGTCACCATGACCGGATCGGCGCTCAACATATACAACGGCGGCGACGCCGTGACGCGTCAGATCGACCTGGCCAAGGCCGTGTTTGCTGCCGGGGTCCCCTTCTTCGGCAGTTGCTGGGGACTGCAGGTCGCGGTGACCGCGGCGGGCGGCGAGGTGCGCGCCAATCCGCGCGGCCGCGAGTTTGGATTCGGCCGGCGTATTCTGCTCAGCGATGCCGGACGGGAGCATCGCCTCTTCCAGGGCAAACCAGCCGCATTCGAGGCGCCGACGATTCATCGTGATGAAATCGCCACCCTGCCGGCGGGAGCTGCCGTGCTTGCCAGCAACGAGTTTGGAATTCAGGCCGCCTCGTTCAACCACAGGCACGGCACCTTTTGGGGCGTGCAATATCACCCCGAATACGATTATGCAGATATCGCTGCGGCCGCCCAACGCTACGGCGAGACCCTGATCCACGACGGAATGTTCAGCGATGCGGCCGCACTCACCGCCTTCGCGGGCGATCTTCGGACCCTGCAGAGCAACCCGACGGACAGCGCATTGTTGTGGAAACATGGACTGGGTCCTTCGATGCGCAACGAATCACTGCGCCTTCTTGAAATCCGCAATTGGCTGGATGCGCAGGTGATCCCGAGGACGCAACGGCAGCGGCAACCCACGCGAGGAAGTTGAATTTCATGCTTATCCCCGACGGCTACTCCGACATCCCCGCTGGCAAGCTGGCCTCCGTGGTGACCTGCATGCAAATGCTGACGCCACCGGCAGTAAGATCCGAGCGCGCAGATCCTCCCTGGCAGTTGCGGCGCATGGCAACACCGGGCGTCGATTGGTATCGCGAATTATTTGCACGCATCGGTGAAGAGTGGCTGTGGTTCTCCCGACTCACGATGCCGGTGACCACGCTTGAATCCATCCTGCGAAATCCTGGCGTTGAGGTCTACGCCTTGTCGGTGCAGGGCCGCGACGAGGGATTGCTGGAACTGGATTTCCGCGAGTCCGGCAGCTGCGAGCTGGCGTTTTTCGGACTCAGCAATGCGTTGCTGGGCCAGGGCGCAGGGCGCTGGCTGATGAACCGGGCACTGGAATTTGCCTGGGCGCATCCCATCCAGCGTCTCTGGGTACACACCTGCACGTTGGATCATCCCGCTGCGCTGTCGTTCTATCTGCGATCAGGTTTTGAAGTGTACGAACGACGCGTTGAAGTTGCCGACGACCCCAGGGTCATCGGCCTGTTACCGCGGACCGCGGGCCCGCATGTGCCGATCATAGACCCGCGGCGCTGAAACATCACTTTAAATATACTACGCAACTGACTGTTTTATGTGATTTTAATCTACGGATATTTGTTTTCCACCACGCCGCGCACAGGTTGCGTGTCATAGACCAACACAATGGACTGGATACGCCCGGTCGCCGCGTCGAAATTGAACACATCCGCACATTCGAAGGAGACGTTCGATCCATCCTTCAATGTCCAATCGTACAAATAGTAGGCCACCGCTCGCAGATGCCCCTCGGCGCTGACCAGCACATCGTGCACCGTCAGCTTGGCGCCGCGCGACGACCCGGCCACTTTGGCCACGTAGTTGCGCACCGGTTGTTGGCCTAGGAAGGGCGATCTCACCCAGCCGCCCGGGACGAACAATGAGGCCGCCTTTTCCACATCGCCCGCTTCCAGTGCGGCCAGATATTTGCGTACTGCTTGCTGCATGCGCCCCCCGATTTGAATTTTTGTAAGTCCGTTTCGTCCTTATACGCCGGCCCGACCGACATTTGTACCGGTAGCGCCACGATCAGCGCGAACTCCTGACGGCCTGCCGCACTCTAAAAACCCGATATCAATCAAAGAGCCTCTACACTGTCGCCATGCATTTACCGCGTTTGATTCTTCTTCTGAGCAGCCTGGCGCTGGGTGCGGCGGATGCCGCGCCCGCCCCTTTCGATCTGGCCGGCCCGGCGCTGCAAATCCGGATCACGCGCGGCACGGTGACGCTGCCCGTGTCGCAGGTCCCAAACCTCGCCGAGGGAGACAAGCTATGGCTCAAGGCCGATCTTCCGCCGAACCAATCTGCTCACTATCTGCTGGTCACGGCCTTCCTGAGTGGGTCGACGAATCCGCCGCCGAAGGAATGGTTCGTCCGTTGTGAAACCTGGAAAGGCACCTGCGCCCGTGACGGCTTCACGGTCACCGTCCCGGTCGGCGCACAGCAGGTGTTGGTGTTTCTGGCGCCGCAGACGGGTGGCGACTTCAAGACGGTCATCAATACGGTGCGCGGGCGACCGGGCGCCTTCGTGCGCGCCTCGCAAGATCTGAACCAGGCGGCCCTGGATCGCGCTCGACTGGATCTGTACCTGTCGAGCATCCGACAAACCGCGACCTATGATCCTGCGGAGTTAAAAAGCGTCGTGCCGCTGCTGGCACGAAGCCTTGCGGTCAAAGTCGATGAAAAATGCTTGGAAAAGCACCTGGATTTGCAGGCGCCCTGTCTCATGCAAGGCCAGGAGTCGCTCATATTGGACGACGGGCACAGCGGCTCGGTGGTCGCCGCCTTAGCTTCCGGACCCGCCGCCGACCTTGCCATGGAGGCGAGCTTCACGCCGCAACTTGGGCTTGGCTACTACAGCCCCTATGTCGCCTCGGTGCTGGATATCGCGCGCATTTTCGACTCGTTCCGCACAGCGCAGTACCAATACATTCCCGCCTTGAGCAGTTCGCGCGGCGACCGCATCACGCTGACATTGAACACGGCGCCGTCGTTTCACAATCCCCTGTCGGTGCTGGTCGCTGCGCTACCGGCCGTTCAACCCGCTCAAATGCCGCCCCTGCATGCACTGGATCCCAAGGAATTGTTGTGTGCTTCCAGAACTTCGCTGCTATTGCCGGCCGAAGGCGCACCGCTGGTGTTTTCAGGCGGCTACGCACATGACCTGACGCTTAAGCTCGCCGGCAAAGACGGCAAGTCCCATGAATTGCCCGCCCGCGCAGATGCCAAGAGCGGCGGACTCCTCGTCGATGCGACGACACTGAGCACGTTGGCCTTGGAGGGCAATGTGCGCGCATCGCTGCAGGGCTACTGGGGATTTGATCGATACACAGGCCCCTCCTTCCTGATCGCCGATCCCCGATTGAAGCCTCTGGAAATGGCGCCCGGTGACGAAGCCGGATTGATCGTCGGCCGGCCCGGTACCGTGCGTCTGCGCGCCGAGAACATCAGTTGCGTCGATACCATCATGGTTCAGCAAGCAGATGGCCGCGAGACCCGGGCGACGTGGAAGGCAGCAGCCCCGGGCGAAATCGAAGTTCAACTCCCCCTGCAAGACGCGAAGCCCGGTTCGCTGGCACTGCTGATTTCCCAGTCGGGTTCGCAATCGCCACAATCCCTGGCGCTGCGCGCCTTTGCCGAAGCGAGCCGCATCGAGCAACTGAACATTCACACCGGCGATTCCGCCGGCGTCTTGACAGGTGCCCGCCTGGATAAGGTGGCGCGCGTGTCCGTCAATGGTGTTGCATTCACCGTGGGCAAGTTGTCGACGCAACGCGGCAGCGATTCACTGGCCGTGACGGCCGACGATGCATCCACCATCGCAACGCTGAAACAGGACAGCAGCGTGAGCGCCAAAGTGGTGCTGCAGGACGGACGGACGTTCAACGTGCCCGTGATCATCGAGTCACCGCGACCCCGCGTGGCGTTGATCGGGAAAAGCGTTCGACCCTCGCGCTCCAGCATCGACAGCAATATTCAACTCTCCGATCCGGATGAATTGCCGCAGGATTCGCAGCTCGTGTTCTCGCTGCGCGCCGATGCGCCCGCCGTGTTCCCACGCGACACCCGCATCGAATTGGCGGTTTCCGACGAGGTTCCGCTGGCCACGTTGAGCCTGAGTGACAGATCCATTACGCTCGAGAACCGACAGGTCGCGGTCGCCACTCTCGACCCGTCCAAAACCTTAAGTCCCTCCACATTTGGAGAGCTGCAATTTCGAGTCAGCATGGGTGGCGCCTACGGTGACTGGCAGCCGCTCGCGACCTTAGTAAGACTACCCGCCTTGAAGGAGTTGAAATGCACGGCGGCCGGTGAAGGTCCCTGCAAGCTCGCAGGGTCGAATCTGTTTCTGATCGACTCGGTCTCCGGCAGCGCCCGTTTCGAAAATCCGGTGATCGTGCCGCCAGGATTCCTGGGCGCATCCATGACGGTACCGCATCCGGCGTCCGGTCAGCTTTACGTCAAGCTGCGCGATAACCCGGCGGTCATCAATCCGGTGTCACTCGCGCCGCAGGAACCCGCGCCGGCATCACCCGATATCGCGCCGGCAGCGGCCGGCGATCGTCAGTAAGTCAAAATGCAACGCGATGCCGGCACGCTTGAGGCATCGATCGTCCCATTTCTTCAGATGACAGGCAGACCTGGCAACAGCCGATCGTATTCTTTCTTCACCACTGCGTAGCATTCGCAGGTTCGTTGTTCCAATCCGGCGCGATCGACCACCGAAATGCGCCCACGCCCGTAGCGGATCAGCCCGGCTTTTTGCAGCTTGAGCGCGCCTTCGGTGACGCCTTCGCGCCTCACGCCGAGCATATTGGCGATCAATTCCTGGGTCATGATCAAATCGCTGCCCTGCAGACGATCCAGGCTGAGCAATAGCCAGCGGCACAATTGCTGATCGAGGGTGTGATGACGATTGCACACGGCCGTTTGCGCCATTTGCGTGATCAGCGCTTGCGTGTAACGCAGCAACAGGTGCATCACCGGACCCGCGCGGTCGAACTCCTCTTTCATAAACCGCGACTTGAGTCGCACGGCCTCACCGGCGCTCTGCACCACCGCGCGACTTAAGGTGGATTCTCCGCCCATGAACAGCGATACGCCGACGATGCCTTCCTTGCCGACCACCGCGATCTCCGCCGAGGAGCCATTTTCCATCACGTACAACAACGACACGATGGCGGTGGTGGGAAAATACACATGTGCCATCGTGCTGCCTGATTCGGACAGCACTTGACCCAACGTCAAATCGACAGGCTCCAGATGCGGCGACCAGCGCTGCAGTTCAGCAGCCGGCAACGCGGCCAGCAGCTGATTGGATCTGGGGTCGTTTTCAATTTCCGTCATAGGGCAGTGACTCGCGGCGCCAGCAGATTGCGCGATTGATCGAAGGTTTTCAAAAGGTGACCTGCTGCACCTGATATACGTCGTCTTTATACACGAGCAGCGGTGTGTGCGCTTGCGCACAGATGCGATTGCGCAGTATTCCCGCGATGCGGCACAACCCGCGCATTTCTCCTCAACTCCGGCATCCGCTAAGCCCTGGATGCCTTCAAGTTGGAGCTTCCGCCACGCTTCCCCAGCATTTGTGCATAGGATTGAAGGTTCGTGGCGTAACAACTGCAGGCTTCCGCTTCCAATCCCTTGCGATCAAGCACCGTCATCTCTCCGCGCCGGTAATCGATCAGCCCTCGACGTTGCAATCCGTGGGCAGCGTTCGTGACACCAACGCGTCGCACGCCCAGCATGAAGGCTAGCGCTTCATGCGTGACATGAAAATTCCGACTTTCCGCT
Source organism: Pseudomonadota bacterium (assembly GCA_031394735.1). Classification (GTDB taxonomy): domain Bacteria; phylum Pseudomonadota; class Gammaproteobacteria; order Steroidobacterales; family Steroidobacteraceae; genus TMP-86. The sequence goes on from JANMXI010000084.1 coordinate 46,827, forward strand.
CGATCCTGTGTCATCAACAGCCATCGGGCCAGACGCTGACCGATTAAGTGAAAATGCGTGCAGGCTGCGGTATTCGCCAATTGCACTGTCAGCACATACAGGTATCGCTTCAGGCAATGCTGTAACGCATTACTTCGGTTCAGCTCCTCGCTGAAATCTCGCGTGGCAATCCGCCAACTCGAGCCGCCACCCTGAACCAGAGATTGAAAGGGTGACACTTCGATCCCCAAAACCAATTGCGAACCCACCATGCCTTCCCGGCCAACCAATCCGACTTCCAATACCGTCTTGCCGTCAATCGGTGTGATCAGCGACACGAAGGAACCCGTCGGGAAATACACGTGCCGTAGCACCGTTCCACTTTCGCCGATGACTTGGCCCAGCAGAAGATCGACCGGTTCGCAGATCGCCAGAAGCCGCAATTTGTCCTTGCGGGGCAGCATATCGATCAGCTGATTTACCGCAGTGGGCATTTTGCCGCTCCCGGCGCGCATAGACGGGAACGAGTGAGGCCACCCAGGGGTTCGCACTTTCCGTCGCCGACTGTTAAA
>JANMXI010000085.1:0-2436 GCA_031394735.1 Pseudomonadota bacterium
CGAATCGGGCAGGTATCAACGGACAATCGGTGACAGCCTCTCTGATCGGCGGCATCAATGACGCGGGAGCCCGCGTTGTGAGAGCGGAAACGGTAGCGGGCCAGATTGGCAATTACCTGGTAGAAATTGAGATTCCGGCGGATACACAGCCTGGTCCTTACCAGAGTGTTGCAGTCGCGGTGGTGCTGCCGGGAGGCCAACTGGTCTTCTCAAACGGCGTGTACATTCCGATCCGCTAGACGGATCTGTGGTGGAAGTGAAAGCGGGGGAGGGTCGGCAATGCCGGTTCTCCCCCGCTTTCTTAATTCAGCAGACACCTGATTGTCATCCTAAATTCATGCAGTGTTTACTTGTGCCCGCTACACTGCCGTTACATGAAGATAGTACTGTTAGGTGCCCTTGTTGGTGCCGCTTTGTTCGCTCAAGTTGACTCTGGCCGCCTTACGGGCATCGTTTCCGATGCCACGGATGCCGTCGTTCCTGGAGCGAAAGTCACGGTCCTAAATCAGAAGACTGGCAATCGCCGCACTGCCATCGCCAACGATCAGGGGATCTACTTCGTCACGAATCTTTCCGCCGCTCCGTATAGTGTGAGCGCTGAATTCGCGGGTTTCGCGCGGCAGGAGTTCCAGAAGATTGAATTGCAGATTGGCCAGGAGCGGGCCATCAACTTCACGCTGGTTCCCGAAGGCGTCAACCAGTCGGTAGTCGTGACCGAGGGCGGCCTCGCCGAAGTCGACACCAGTTCCGCTCGCATCGGCGTCAACGTCAGCCAGCGTGAAGTCAATAGCCTGCCGCTCAACGGACGTCAGATCTCACAGCTCTATTTGCTCGCTCCAGGCGCTCAGACCGCCGGAAGCGGCAGCTTCGACAACATCCGCTTTAGCGGACGAGCCAACCAGCAGAATGCGGTTCGCTTTGACGGCGTCGAAGCTTCTTCAATCATTGATGCATCGCCGGGCAACCTGAACGGGCAGATCTCCTCAAGCTTCCGCCTCCAAGCGAGCCTCGAAACTGTTCAGGAATTCCGGGTGGAATCGAGCAACTATCCGGCCGAGTACGGCACCGGCACCGGCGGGCAGATCAGCCTCGTCACCAAATCTGGCGGCAACGAGTTTCACGGAAGCATCTTCGAGTATCTTCGCAACGACACTCTCGATGCGCGAAACTTCTTTGACGGCTCGAATAAGTCCCCGTTGCGTTTGAACCAGTTCGGCGGATCCATCGGCGGTCCGATCTTTAAAGAAAAGTTGTTTTTCTTTGGCCATTTCGAGGGTTTGCGCCAACGCGCGAGCTTTCCGCTTGTGGGGCAGACCCCGAGCCAGGCGGTTCGCAACCTGCCTGTTTGTGTGGCCGGGATGGCCGTCCGTTGCGTGGACGCCGCCATCAGGCCCGCGTTGGCCGCGTTTCCTCTCGGCAACTTCGGAACCACCTCCAATCCCGATTTCGACATCGCGAAGTTGGATGGCAAGGCCGTCGTCAACGAAAATTCCGGTAGTGTTCGCATCGACTATCGACAAAGCGACAAGAACGCGTTCTATGTCCGCTGGTTCCGGGACGACGGCAGATCCACCGCACCATTCGACGTATCCGGCAGTTCTTTCATTCAGCAGGCCGTCGCCCAGAACGGTGTCCTCAACTGGCAGCGCATCGTCTCGCCTTCGATCATCAACGAAGCCAAGTTCGGATACAACGGACCCAAAACCCGCACCACCGGTGTCGCACCCACGGTTGCGGGCCTCGATCTCACCGGTGTCACGCTCAACATCACTGGCGCAAACGTGCTGGTCGGCATCGGCGGACAGGGTGCAAGCGCCGGTGTCTCGATTCCGTCCGGTCAGGTGCGCGCCAGCAGCGCCACCAACGGACGCGGTCAACCTTACACCAACTATTCGCTCAGCTATGTGGATGCGTTGAGCTGGATCAAGGGCAACCACAGTTTCAAATTCGGCGGCGAGTTCCGCCAGGTGCGCCTTTATACCGATCGCCTCGGCGGCACAACGTACGCCTTTGGCAACCTCGCCGCATTTCTCGCCAATACTCCGACGATCAGTATTAACGGCGACCTGAGCGCGCCCAGCGTCTTCAACAACGGGGCCACCGGCAATCGCTTCGGCAAGACCGAAATGTTCAGCACCTATGCCCAGGACGAATACCGCATCAAACCGACGCTGACCCTCAGCTATGGCCTGCGCTACGAATACTACACCCCGATGCGCGAAGATCGGAATCTGGCGGTGCTCTACAACATTGTCAACGGCAAGCTGGACCCGCCCGGAAGCCGCCCCTTCTATCAGACTTCGAAAGCCGCCTTCGGACCTCGCCTCGGCCTCAGCTGGTCTCCGGCTGCGCTCAAGGCAAAGACCGTGTTCCGCATTGGCGGTGGTTATTATTACGGCCCTGGACAGGGCGAAGACCTGATCCAGCCCATTGAGA
>JANMXI010000086.1:0-2119 GCA_031394735.1 Pseudomonadota bacterium
TGGGGGGAAAAGCCCGGGGTCGACCCGGGCGCGTCTGATCCTCCAAGCCCGCCAGGCGCTGCTCGAAAAAGCGCTTGCGCCACAGGCTCACGATTTCGCGCCGCGTATGCAGGCACGAAGCGATTTCGTCGTTGCCCAACCGCCTCGGCGGCGAGGAGGATCATCTTGGCCCGGACGACTTGATAATACGGTAACGTATATTTCAGGGCCCGCTGCGATAGCTCGACGGCCTCTGCACGCGACAGCACGATACGGTACGGGCTTCTCCTTGGCATGGCGCACCTCCGTGCGCCGGAACATGCCACAAAACGCCTCGACTGGCAACATTATTATACGTGTTCGTATTTATGAATAGGACTACTAAGTAATTACAATTCTAATTCGTTAGTGAATTAATAATCCAAGGCCATGCAACGATGGAGCGGATGCGTGGGTGATCGAGTTCCATGGCTCGCAGCGAAGCTTCGAGATGGATTTCAAGCGCATCGATGCTGTCGAAGATGCGGTTGTGAAAGGACTTCTCGCGCAGGTCATCCCAGAGGTGTTCGACCGGGTTGAGTTCCGGTGAGTAGGGCGGAAGTTTGAGCAAGCGGAGGTTGTTGGCCAGCGTGAGTGCCTGGCTTTGATGCCAGCCGGCACCGTCGAGCACCATCACGATGCGGTCCTGTGGATGGCGCGCGGCGACCTCGTCGAGAAAGAGTTGCATGCAGTCGCCGTTGACGTGGGGGAGGATCAACGTGTCCAGATCGCCATCGGCGACCGACACGGCGGCGTAGGCATAGGTGTACTCCTGCGTTACCTGGGCTTGGCAGAGCGGACGCACGGGCTTGGGACACCAACAGCGGCGGGTATCGGAGATCCGACCGAAGCGGGCCTCATCCTGAAACATCAGCCGGAGCGGCCTTTGGCCCGGCCACGTTTGGTCGATTTCGCCGAGGACGTCTTGGAGTTTTTTTTCCAGTCTTCCTGCGCGGCCACATCGGCCTGCGGGTGGCGCTTGTCCGGGGCCAGCTTGCGCCAACCGTGCCGGTGCAGCAGATTGTAGGCGGAGGCCAAAGCCACCTGGCGGCCGAGACGCTCGTCCAACGCCTGCTTGATCTCGCCGACCACGAGGATGCCACCGACCTTGGCTTGGTCGAAGAAGGGGGCAAGAAACGCGACCTCTTGTTGCGGCGTCATATTCTCCCGCCGTCGTCCGCCCGGATGGGCGCGGTTCGCGTCTTCCTTCCCGCCTTGACGAATGAACCGGCGGCGCAGCTGGCAGGTCCAGCCGACCGAGACACCGATCGCTTCCGCGGTTTGCTGCAGCGACAACCCAAACTCCAGCGGCAACAGCACGGCCTGTGCTTGCCGCAATTGGTCGGCTGTCTTCGCCGTCACCACCCGCGCTCTCGCTTGTCGAACAACCTCGATCCCACTCGCCTGCCGCGCCATGGCCGCACCTCCACCCAGGATGTGCGATTATTATTACATTATTGAAATAGAATTGGAATTAGTACCAATTTCAGGCAGTTTCGCCCAATGCCCATTATCAGCAATCGCAGGACGCCAGTACAGAGACTCTTCTATGCCTGACGCGACGCCAAGTCAACCGCCAAAACTCCTCGATGAAGTTCGCAACGTGCTCCGTCTCCACCACTACTCCATTCACACCGAGCGGTCCTATGTGGAGTGGATCCTACGATTCGTCCGTTTCCATGCCATGCGGTCCCGCGAAGACCTGGTCCCCGCCGAACCCAAGATCGAGTCGTTCCTGACCGACCTGGCAGTGAATGGAAACGTCGCTGCCGCTACCCAGAACCAGGCCATGAATGCCCTGGTGTTCCTCTACAAGCGCGTCCTCAACCATGCCATGGAGGGCCGCATCAATGCCGTACGCGCCCACAAGAAGATCAACGTCCCCGTTGTCATGACACGCGAAGAAGTCGCCGCGGTCATCTCTTTGCTGGACGGAACTGCCCAACTGGTTGCCAAACTTCTCTTCCCCAGCACAACGCGCCGCCGCTGATGGTCAGCGCGCAACGGTGCTGAATACCCATCTCGAGCGCACTCATCCCCGAAGTGAGGCTAGGGACGGCGAACGGAGTGCTGCGCGAGAAACCGACGGTCTCGGCATCGC
>JANMXI010000087.1:0-1641 GCA_031394735.1 Pseudomonadota bacterium
CGCAAGTCGGACCCGCCTACAAGACCGCAATCACCATCTCGGGCTTGGTCTGCGCTATCGCCTGTTATCATTATTTCCGGATATTTGAATCGTGGAATGCCGCTTATGGTGTCGCCAACGGCGTCGTTACCGCGACCAACGTCGCCTTCAACGACGCCTATCGTTACGTCGACTGGCTGTTGACGGTGCCTTTGTTGCTGGTCGAACTCGTGCTTGTGATGCGCCTGTCGCAAGAGGAGACAATATCGAAATCGCTGCGGCTCGGATTTGCCGCGGCGTTGATGATCATCCTGGGTTACCCAGGCGAAATTGCGGCCGATAATGGCACGCGCGCCCTGTGGGGAACCTTATCGGCCATCCCGTTCCTGTACATCGTCTACGAATTGTTCAGCGGGCTTGGCGCCTCAATCGAGCGGCAGCCGAAATCGGTGCGCAACCTCGTCAAGCAAGCGCGCCTGCTGACCTTCGCCGCATGGGGGTTCTATCCAATCGTATACATGATTCCTTACACCAGCTTGGGCGGCGCAACGGTCACCACCGGGGTGCAGATCGGTTATACGATTGCCGATTTGATCGCCAAGGCGGGTGTCGGCGTCCTGGTTTACATCATCGCGGTCCGCAAGACGGCGGCCGAGGGCGGCGTGCAATCGACTGCGCAGATTCACATCCAATAGATGATCGGCATGCTTCGCCTGATTGAGTCGAGCACTGACAGGGCAACCGGGCGGCACGGAAACGTGCCGCCCTTCTCCTGTTTCAACGACCATGCAGGCAATCCGTCGATCGCCTTGTTCATCACGATTGCCGCGATGCTTATCCCGGCCAAACTGTTGACCAGCCCGGCAGCGATTACTGCGACCTGCGCGACGCTGTTGATTGGCGGGCTGCCCCATGGCGCGCTGGATCTTGCCGTGTTGCGCCACGACGCCGACCGTCGACTCGCGCTGGTAGTCTGTCTCTATCTTGGGCTGGCGGCGTTGATGTTCGCCACATGGCAGGTTGCGCCGACGCTCGCGCTTGCGCTCTTCCTGACCATGGCGATGACCCATTTTGCCGAAGATTGGTCGGGCGCCGAGCATCCGTTCTTCGCGTTTGGAATTGCGGTGTCTTTAATCTCAGCACCGGCGCTATTTCATCATCAGGCAATGGGCGAGTTGTTCGTGCTGCTCACTGGTGCGCCGGACGCGGCTGGATTGGCGGACGCGATGCTGCTCGTCGCGCCAGCCGCAGCGGCGTGCGCGCTGCTCGCGATCCTGTTGCTATGGCATGGTGGATATCGGGCGACCGCCGTCAATGCCGGTTGTGCTGTGGCGGCGATGATCCTGCTTCCGCCGATCACCGGCTTCGCGATCTATTTCTGCCTGATCCATTCTCCAGCGCACTTCCGGGCCGGGCTGAGACGACTGCCTCCGGCGACCGGCGTTACGCAGTCAACGATCGTCGCAACGCTCGGGGGGCTGACGATTGCGGTCGCTGCGCTTCAATTCTTGCCGGTCGCCGACTCCTCTAGCCGGTTGTTCGTGGCAAGCTTCATGACCTTGTCGATCCTCACCTTGCCGCACATGACCGTCCCGTTGATTATCCGGCGCCTGGGGCTCCACGCGCGGACTTAGCGGCGTGGACGATCGGCAGGAAATCGGC
>JANMXI010000088.1:0-4914 GCA_031394735.1 Pseudomonadota bacterium
GGGCTGCCACGGCACCGAAAACTACAAGAACGCCTATCCGTCCTACCGCGTGCCGAAACTCCGTCACCAACACGCCGCCTACATCATCGCCGCGCTGAATGAATACAAGAATGGCGAGCGTCCGCACGCCACCATGCATGCACAGGCGGCGTCGATGACCGACAAGGACATGCTCGACATCGCGACGTATCTACAAAGCGCCGAGCCGACAAGCCGACCACGACAGTCGTCGGCACCACCCCGAAGCAGGTGGAAACCTGCGCAGCCTGCCACGGCGTCAATGGCAGCGGCGTGGATGCGCTGCTGGAACCCAAGCCGCCGGTGCTCGCCGGCCAGCACCCGGATTACCTGGAATCGGCGTTGAATTCCTATCGCAACGGCCGGCGCAAGAACGCGGTCATGGGCGGCATGGCGGCATCGATCCAGTCCGATGCGGACGTGGATGCGATCGCGACGTATTTCGCGCGACAGAAGTCACCGCTGGCCACTGCCAAGCACGACGAGAAGTAACACCGCTACTTGTTCTGCAGCAGGAACTGCGCGAACGTCTGTAAAAATGCGTCGCGGTTCTGCTTCTTCTTGAAGCCGTGCCCCTCGTCCTTGGCGAGCAGGTACCAAACCTCGACGCCGCGCGCGCGCAGTCGATTCAACATTTGTTCGGACTCGCTCATCGGCACGCGCGGATCGTTCTGACCCTGCACGATCAACATCGGCTTGGTGATGCGCTCCGCGTTGGTGACGGGCGAGACGCGACGCAGGAAGGCGCGCATGTCCGGATCGCGTTCATCGCCGTACTCGGCGCGCCGCAGATCCTGACGATAGGGCGCCGTGTTGGTCAGGAAAGTGACGAAATTGGAGATTCCCACCACGTCGACGGCGCCGCGCAGCCGATCGCCGAAATTCACCATGGTGGCGAGCGTCATATAGCCGCCATAAGAGCCGCCGGAGACGAATACTCGTTTTGCGTCGAAGGTCGATTGGGCGGAAATCCACACCAGCATGGCGCCGATGTCTTTGACCGAATCCTCGCGCAGGGTGCCGTTGTCGAGACTGAGATAGGTTTTGCCGTAGCCTGCGGAGCCGCGAACATTCGGTGACAGCACCACGAAACCCAACTCGTTCACCACGTACTGCAGCCAGGGATCGAAACCGGGCCGGAACTGCGATTCGGGTCCGCCATGGATGTTGATCAGCACGGGGTGCGGGCCAGGCGTGGCAGGTTCATACACATAGACCGGAATCTGCCGGAATTTGCCGCCGTTGCGATCGAAGGTCGGAAACTGCGCCAGCCGCGGCGTCACGAATTTGGCTACATCCACCGGACCGGGTTCGCTTAACGTCCAAGGCTCGACCTTGTTGGCCGACAACTCCACCACATAGGCATCTCGCGGGTGAGTGGGGCTGGCGTAGGCGAAGGCCAGCAGCCTGCTTTGCGTATCGAAATGCAAATCGGAAATCAGGCCCGATGGCAATGCCGGTACGGCCAACTCCTGCTTGGAGCGCAGATCCAACACCGTGAGGCGGCTCGCGCCGGCCTGGTTGGCGGTGTACGCGAGATAGCGGGCATCGCGCGACACGGCCAGTTCTACCACATCCCACGGAATGTGCGTCGACAACATCGTGCGCTCGCCTGACCCTAAATTCACAAACTGCAATTGCACGAATTCCGAATCGCGGTCCGAGGCGATGAACACACCCACGCCATCGCGCGAGAACAGCGCCGGGCCTATGCCGACTTTGGGTTTGGAGGGGTCGAGCTGTTTGACCTGACCGCTCGCAATGTCGAGCACGTACAGATAGCTTTCGGTGATGGAGACGTATTTTTTCAGCAGCAGCTTGGCGTCATCGGGCGACCAGTCAAGCACTGTCCAGCCCGGCGCATCGCCCGTGTAGACGAGCTTTGGCAGGGTGCCCGCGGCCGGCTCGACGATGTAGATGTCCGAATCGCGGCCATTGCGCCGATTGCTGTAAAACGCGACCGCCCGCCCGGCGTTGGACCATCGCGGATCGCCGTTCAATGATTTGCCGTCGGTCAACAGGTGCGCCGTGTTCTCACCGGCGCGCTGAAAATAAAGCTGCGAGTTTTCATCGCCGCCCACGTCCTTGAGGAACACGAACCCTGCTTGATTCGCCTCCGGTGAAAACACTGCCTCGTTCACCGGCTCTTTATAAAAGGTGATCTGTCGTCGCGCGCCGCCGGCCTTGTCGAGCAGGTGCAGTTGCTCGGTATCGCCGAAGCGCGTGGCGATCAGCAGTTGCCCGCCGGGAGACCACCCGAGCGGTGTGGCCTGGCGTGCGTTCAGGTAGTTGTCGAGCGCTGCGGTGAGCCCCGCAGGTGCCGGCGGCACATTGTCGAAAACCAGGTTGCCGCGCGTCAGGAGGGCGGCGGAGGCCGGCAGCTGCGCCAGCAGGCAGGCAACGATCAGCAAAAAGCACGATTTTTTGAAACGCATAGAACTCTTAGGTCGCATCGGGGGCAGGCGCTGAGGATAATGGCATCTGTCATGAATATCGAGAGTGCGCGGATGCTCAAACACGAACAGGTCGGGGAAGGGATCTTCGCCGTCGACACCGATTACGTCCGTCCGCGCATGGATGCCAGCCATTTGATCGTGGATTCCGGTCGCGCGGCCTTTGTCGACACCGGCACCAATTATTCCGCCCCCAATCTGCAGGCAGCCCTGCTGGCCCAGGGTCTGGGGCCCGCCGATGTGGACTACATCTTCCTGACGCATGTGCATCTGGACCACGCCGGCGGCGCCGGATTGCTGGCGCAGTTGTTTCCGCGCGCGCAAGTTCTGGTGCATCCGCGCGGCGCCGGGCACATCGTCGATCCGTCGAAACTGATCGCCGGCACGCGCGCTGTGTACGGCGATGAGGCGTACCGGCAATTGTATGGCGACATTCTGGCCGTGCCCAAGGAGCGCGTCACCAGCGTTCAGGACGGCGAGCGTCACTCGCTGGGACGCCGCACCTTCGAGTTTCTGCATACGCCGGGCCACGCGATGCACCATCTGTGCATCGTCGATCGCAGCGCCGCTGCCGTGTTCTCCGGCGACACCTTCGGTGTGAGCTATCGTGAGTTCGACACCGCCCGGGGGGAATTCGTGATTGCCACCACGACGCCCACGCAATTCGACCCGGATCAATTGCACGCCTCGGTCGACCGGATTCTCGGCACCCGCCCCACTGCGGTCTACATGACGCACTACAGCCGCGTGAATGCCATCGAGCGTCTGGGCAACGACATGCACGCCGATATCGACCGCTACGTCGCCATCACGCGCAAGCACGCCGCTGCCGCCGACCGGCAGATGCGCATACGAGATGATTTGTACGAGTACATCGAAGCGCGCCTGGCGGCACATGGATTCGGCTCGGACCGCGCGAAGATCCTTGCGTTGCTGGGCACCGACGTGGACCTGAATGCAGCCGGGTTGGTGGCATGGCTGCAACGCGCGGCTGCATGAGCACCCGGGTTGTGCGCGGTTGGATGTCCGGACTTTGCCTTGCCGGGTTAGCTGCGTGTGCGGCGTCGCCGGTGCAGACAGTTCCCGTGGTACCACCATCGCCTGCTGTTGTTGCGCACACCCTGCCGCCAGGCGATGACTGGCGCGCGCTGTTGCCCGTGCCCTTCGGCAGCACGGTGAGTCAGATACCGTTCGCCCTCAAGGAAGTGCTGCTGTTCCAAGGTGAGAACCGCAGTGCGAGTGAGCCCGACGACGCGGAATGCTTTTCGAAAAGCGGCGTGCCGCTGACGTTTCGCAGCATTCAGGCGGATGATTATGTCCTGTGTTTCGTCCGCGACCGGCTGTATCGCGTCGAGACCGTTCTGCGCCTGCCGAAGGATGTCCCTGCCGACACTTTCAGTCACTGGTGCGATGAGTGGTTGAACGGACTCACCAGCGTGGATCGAAATGCCGATCGATGCGAAGGCCGTGACAATGACACCACCCTTTTGGCAGGTATGACATATGACACAGAAATTGCAGGACCGCTGGTGACTGTCGTGGTAGTTGATCAGCCCACCCGCGAGCTTCTGGAACCGCGGAAAAGGCCGCAACCGTAGCGCCACGGTTTGTTACACTCCCGAGGCTAAATTACCGACATTTGCTGCACGGGTTTGTAATGCATTCAATCTCCTCCGCCGGCCTTCGACTACGCGCCGCCCTGACGGCGGAATCACCGCTTCAAGTGGTGGGAACCATCAATGCTTTCACCGCTCGCATGGCCGAGGCCACCGGCTTCAAGGCGCTGTACATTTCCGGTGGCGGTGTTGCTGCCAATTCGCTGGGTGTTCCGGATCTGGGCATCAGCAGCATGGAAGACGTGCTCACCGACATCCGCCGCATCACCGATGCCAGCTCGCTGCCGTTGCTGGTGGACGCCGACACCGGCTGGGGCGGCGCCTTCAACATTGCGCGCACGGTGAAATCGTTCATCAAGTTCGGCGCGGCCGGTTTGCACATCGAAGACCAGGTTCAAGCCAAGCGTTGCGGACATCGTCCAGGCAAGGAAGTGGTGTCGAAGGACGAAATGGTCGATCGCGTCAAAGCCGCCGTGGATGCGCGCACCGATGATCAATTCGTCATCATGGCGCGGACCGATGCGCTGGCGATGGAGGGCATCGATGCGGCCATCGACCGCTCGCTGGCCTGTGTGGAAGCCGGCGCCGACATGATCTTCCCCGAGGCCATGACTGAACTGTCGATGTACCGCAAATTCAAAGACGCGGTCAAAGTGCCCATCCTCGCCAACATCACCGAATTCGGACACACGCCGTTGTACACGCGCGACGAGCTGGGCTCGGTCGGCGTCGACATCGTGCTGTATTGCTGCTCCGCCTACCGCGCCATGAATGCTGCGGCGCTCAACACCTACCAGGCCATCCGCCGCGACGGCACGCAGAAGAAC
>JANMXI010000089.1:0-5309 GCA_031394735.1 Pseudomonadota bacterium
GAGCACCACCGAGGCCGGCGAATGCACCTTCAGGCCGTGCTCGTTGATGTACTTCGCGACGCCATCGATGCCGTCCCGGAAGCACCACAACATCTGCGGGCGCCACTCGTTGATGCTGCGAACGATGTCGAGAATGCGCTGTTCGGGAAGGTACCAGCACTGTTCGAATTTGCGGTTATAGACGAAGTTTTCGATCTGCGCCTTCACGCCGAGCGTGCCGAGACGCAGGTCGCGCTCGTTGCCCCAGATCTTCATTTCGCGTTCGCCCAATTGCTTTCCGACAGTGGCGAAGTGATAGGTCCGGGTCGCGATCGTCACGCCCCAATAGACGTTGTCCTGCCAGAATCTCACGGGCTGCCCGGTGGAACCGCCCGAGCGGTTCTTGTGTGCACGACGTCCCGTGGGCAGCTGCCGCGCGATGAGTCGGTCCGACTGGGCGCGAATGATGTCTTTGGTGAGGAAGGGAATGTCCTCGAACCGCTCCAGATTCACCCGGCCGTTGCGCACTGCGCCGCAGCTTTCGAGCACCTCGTGGTAGTAGTCGGTTTGACTCCAGGCGTGATGCAACAGGCGTTCGAGCCGCTCCGATTGCACGGCTTTGATCTTTTGCGGCGAACTGCGCTCGATCGAGTCGATCAGCTCGAGTTCTTTCGCAATGGACGCATCTTGCAGCCTAAATGCAGCCCGGATAATCGGCGCACGCCAGTTCATAGTTCAACGCAGTGGATGATACGGATCGGGATTATGTGTCATTGGCAGGTCGGTCGCCGTGACCGGAATCACGGCAGTGTGGACCCCGTTGGCCGTCCGACGCTGAATGGCCCAAACAGCCCAATTGGAGGCCCTACAGCCGCCTAATGAAGCGCGGGAGCGCCGTTCGCGCTCAGCTGCGGGAAAGGTCGATCAGACGGAAGTTGTCGATGCCTGGGGCTTTCACAAGGCGCAACAGATCCAGCGCGACCTTCCATGGCGGCGATGCGGGCTTGAAAGAGAAGGGCAGATTCGTCTGATCGGTGAGAATGCGCGGCAGTCGCGCGACGATGAATTCCGTGTCGCGATATTCCTGGGCCAACGCGCCGATCAACCCTTCCTGCGCTGCCTTTGCGGTGAGGTAGTGAGAAAATCCACGCACGGGGCTGCTCAAGTATTGGGTGGACACGTGCAGGAATTGGCCGCCGGTGCGCAACAGCGGCAACAGATGTCGAGCGGTCTCCAGCGTAATCTTCAAGTTTTGCCGCGTGAACTCCAGCAAGTCATCGTTGGATTGTTCGAGGAACTGCAATTCGCGGATCGGCGGCGCAGCGCTGTTGATGATCAGGTCCAAGTGACCCAGTGATGCGGAAATTGTCGCACCCATCTCGGCCATGGCCCGAGGGTCTTCCAGATCGGCGTTGAAGATCTCGCATTGTTTGCCGGCGCCGAGCAACTCGTCGCGAATGGCCTGAGCCGCAGCCGCATCGCGGCGATAGTGGATCGCCACGCGTGCTCCGGCGAGTGCGCAAATGCGCGCGATGCTTGCGCCGAATCCACGCGTGGCGCCGGACACAAACACGGTCTTTCCCTGCAGCGACAGTTCCTCCGCGGCAAAGGCGGGTATGGCTGACAGCGGGAAATCCACGGGCTGCGGCCGATTGAAGGCGGCAAGGTTGAATCGCGCGATGCCGGTTCCTCGGCCGCTCAGGGTGTAGCGATTGAAACGGTCGTCGAAGGTGGCGGCGTCGAGTTCCAGGTTCAGCTGTGGCGCGCGGTTGACCTCGCTGGAGAACTCGACCCGCAATTCGGCAAACAAGGCCTGCCGGCCGGGCATTTCCATGCCCACGTGATAGCTGGCCCAGAGAATCGCGGCGAGCTGCGAGGCAGGCAGGCTGCCCGGGACGATGCCAAATGCTGATTGGACCTGGCCTAACGCCCCGAGCGGCACGTCGTAGCGAAACGATCGAGCCTGCGTTTGAGGTTCGGTCGCCGCGGACAGGCGCACACTGGGCGCTGCAGCCTGCAAACTCGACGCAGTGTCGACATCGGGCTGCCAGGACTCGGTCGTAAAGCTGATGAGCGCATAGTCAATCGGGCCCTTGCCGATGCGGACTCGATGACCCTCGCGCAGCGTCGTGATCTGCAACTCGTAAGGTTCGTCCGGGAATAGTGGTTTGCGAAAATCCGCGCGCAGCGATGACAGTCTGAACGGCTTTCCGGCCGACCATTGCCCAAGACCGTACAACACGGCAGCCATGCCGTACATGACGGGCTTACCGAATTGGCTGCGCTGCGCGTACGCGGGGTCCCGATGCAAGGGATTCGCATCCTGGCTGGCGGCGAAAAAGGCCTCGACTTGGTTTTGCGTGAACCTCATGAGTGTCGCCACCTAAGATTGTCCGTCGCCGCTAAAATTGCCAGTACAAGAATTCGCTGACGCCGCCGACGTGCGCTACCGCCACAGCGGCGATGGCGGCGACGACGCCAGCCCACAGGTACGAGGCGCTCCAGGTCAATTGAAGTCGCGGGCCAAGCTTGTAGGGAGCGGCAGTCTCGACGCCCAAGGCGGGTTCGAATCGCGCCAGAATCTGCTGGGTGTTGGGAGCAAAAAACGCCAGCGCCAACAGTCCGGCGATCCATTGCAAGAGGGGGAAGAATTCCGCGTCGATCGGCGCAGTCGCGACACCCCAGTGTTGGAGTTCAACCCCCAGAGAGCCGAACCGTTCCAAGACTTTGGCCGGCAGCGCAATCCCGTGCATGCCAACCATGCCCTGCACGATGTTCCAAGCGGCGGTCATGGTGGGCGAACGAAAGAACACCATGCCGGTGACGACGCATAAAAAGGTCAGCACGGGCGCCAAGATTGACACGATTCGCCGTAGGCCAGGGCGGGTGGAAAGGCGGTTCCGCGTCAGCAATGTCCAGAGGTGATTGACGGTCAAGTACATTCCGTTCAGGAAGCCCCAGAAAATGAACGCATATCCGGCGCCGTGCCATAGCCCGGAGATGCACATGGTCAGCACGGTGGGCGCCATCAGCAAGGTGGTGAACGAACCGACCGTGGTGTTCTTGCCACCCATCCCCTTGAGCCCCTGCGCCAGGCGGCGACGCGTGAGCCAGAGCGAAAGCGGGTTGTATAAATAGGCAGTGAGAAAACGCGTCAGCGTCATGTGCCAGCGCAACCAGAAGTCGATGATGTTGCGGGCGCGCAGCGGGGAGTTGAAGTTCGGCGGCAGGCGCACGCCGAACAGGCGCGCAATGCCGATGGCCATGTCCGAATAGCCGGAGAAATCAAAATAGATCTGCAGCGTAAAACCGATGGCGGCGAGCCAGGCATAGGCGAAGGAAATGGAGTCTCCGGCGATGGCATGCCCATAGATGGCGGTGACCATCGGTGCGATTCCATCTGCCAATACCGCTTTCTTGAACAATCCGGCGAAAAACAACGTTGACCCGACAGCCACATTCTCGGCATCGTAGACGCAGCGCGCGCGCTCGAATTGCGGCATGACTTCGCGGTAATGCACGATGGGGCCGGCGATCAATTGCGGGAAGAACAGCACGAACAGGCAATAGTCCTGCAGCGAGAAACTCACCACGCGCTTGGCCGCCACATCGACCAGGAAGGCGATCTTTTGAAAGGTGATGAACGAAATGCCCAATGGCAGCACGATTTTCTCCAGCACGAACTGCGTGCCGAACACATCGTCCACCGCACCCACGAAAAAATTGGCGTATTTGAAATAGCCCAGAAAGGCGATGTTGAAGGTGATGCCGAGGATCAGCACGACCTTGGCCGCTGCGCCTTTTTCCTGCGCCAGGAGGCGCTGCAGCAGCCGCGCCAGTCCGAAGTTGATCAGAATCGATGGCGCGATCAGCGCCACATTGAGCGGTCGCCACCACGCGTAGAAAAACAACGACGCGAGAATCAACCAACGGATGGCCAGTACTTTGGAGCTGCGGCCGAGAATGAAAAACACACCGGCCGTCACCGGCAGAAACAGAAACAAGAACTCGTAGGAATTGAACAGCATTGCGGGAGGTTCAGGCCTTCAGGGCCTGCGCGCGTTGCACGATGGCGCCGACGTTTTCAAATGACTCGACGTCCGCGACGCCGAAGCGGATGCCCAGCTCCATTTCAACCGCGGCGATGAAGTTGATGTAACTGAAGGAGTCCCAGTTGGGGACATCGCTGCGGCGCGTGTCCATGGTCAGCGCGATGGTCTCCTCGCCCAGCAAGTCGTTGAGGGTGCGGGAGAACAAGTCCAGTAGTTGTTGGTCGGTCATGTTACAGCGGGCTCCGTGCGATCGAGGTGTGACGCGCCTGATAGTGCACCAACGGCAGCCGCCATGTCGTGGCGCCGTCGGAGGAGAGGTCGTGGGTCACGGGGGTGAAGCCGAGTTCGGCGTAAAGGTTTTTCACGACATCGTTCTTTGGGGTGGGGATGTAGCGGGCCTGCAATTCGCGGGCGCCCAATTGCACCGCCGTTTCCACCGCGACGTTCATTGCTTCGAATTCCAACTGGCGACCGAACACGCGACAGCTCATCACCCAGGTTTCCACGTCCAGAACAGCTCTGTCTGAGGGCGAGGGCCGCAGCACCATCACGCTGACCAGGCCGTTGTCGCCGAACCGGTCGATCAGCCGGAACTGCAAGACCGCGCCGTCCGGATCGTTCGCGAACGCGGTGACTTCCTCGAGCGAGGATCGCCGCGTCGTCAGGTTGAATTGATTGGTCTTATTGATCAGCTGCGTCACCCGCGTCAAGTCGACGTCGCGTACGCGGCCGTACACTGTGCTCATCTGCAGCCCGGCAAGAAAACCTTCCAGGTTGCCGGCGGATTGCATCACGGCATCGCGCGAGGCGTTGGCTGCGTACTGCTCGCTACGCTGTTGATCCTCGACGGTGAACGTCGTGGCTTCGAAATAGCCGGCTGCCGCCAGGCAGCGCACGTAGTGAGCGGGATCGGCGGGCAACTCTGGCACGGCAACCATGGGTAGGGCGGCACGAATGGCAGCGCGTTCGACCGGGTTGTCGTCGAGGAAGACCAGGCTGTCCAGTCCGATGTTCAGTTGCCGCGCGATCGTTTGCAGATTTCCTGCCTTGGGTTCCCAATTGGCGATGAAACAGGCGATGTCGCTGCGCTTCAGCACCATCTCGGGGTGCGTCGAGAACGCCTGTTCCGCAATGGCGAGATCGTTCTTCGAGCACACGGCGAGGATGACGCCACGACGCGCCAGCAACTGCACGTAGCGCTGCAGAGCGACATGCGCTTCGCCCAAGGCGCTGCCTTCGCCCAGCACGATACCCTCGATGCCGTCATCGCCGATGACG
>JANMXI010000090.1:0-3182 GCA_031394735.1 Pseudomonadota bacterium
GTGCGCCCGCAGGTCGATGCGTATGTCTTGCATTGGCTCACGCGTGAAGTCCTCCATCGGGACTGGTTCTTCGAACAGCGCAACGGTAATTGTCGATTGATGGGTCCATTCACAGCGAAGCTGTCAGAGACGGCACCCGCCTGGAGGCGCGCGGTCGCACCCGTCGCTGAATGGCTCGCGAAGGCGCTGTGGTCGACCGTGCGAAGGCCCGCGAGCGATCCGTTGCCAGGGACGCCACTGACGCAGCGGCGACGGCGGGAATCCAAGGCGTCACCTGCGATCGCGGTCGTGGCCGGACCGAAGCCGATCCATGTGTGTCGAGGATGCGGGAGGCCGCTCAAACGGGCTCGTCAGTCTCATTGCGCCGCCTGCGCCACGATCGCGTCGTCCGAACGGATGATCGAGACGGCCGAACGTGGCCGCTCGTCCGCGCATCATCCAGGTGCGGAGGCCAAGCGGTCAGAGGCGCGGCAGCGCAACGCGGCGGCCCAAAGCGCATGGGAACCCTCCAATCAACCGGAGTGGCTGACTGAGCGGGCCTACGTGGAACAGATTCGACCGCGATTGAGCGGCCTCAAGGTGTCAACGGTCATGTCGGCGTTAGCGGTCTCTAAGCCATATGCAGCTGATGTGCGGGCCGGGCGTCGGTATCCCCACCCGCGACATTGGCTCGCGCTCGCGCACGCGGTCGGAATACAGAGCCGGATGAACTTCCGGGAGACCGCCGAGACCTAGGGTAGGAAAACGGTCAGCCGACGCCGTCGAAGAGGGTCGTCAAACCTGTGTGCGTTCGTATTCGCGAGGCACGTCGCCGTACGTCTTTTTGAGACCGAGATCGAAAGTCTCGGCCCGGATGCCCATTGATACACGAACGGTCGGACGACGGCCGCATTCGGCGACATCGCAGCTGCTCATTTCAACTCTGTGAAGATTCAGCGTTCAATGAGCCTGAAAGATGGCCTGATCAGCCAAATGGACGTGATACCGTCCGTCTATGCGCGAAGTGGCGCTGTGGATCGCTGCGATCTTTCTGGGGATTGCGGCGAGCGTCAGCGGGATCCAGAACCAGCCGTTGGCGGTCTTGCTTGGTCTTCTGGGAGCAGTATGTATATGGCTCGCATTGAGCCCGAGCACTCAATCGCAACTGACCCGTTGGCGAGGTGAGCGGCCGATGTTGTCAACGATTATTGCCGCCCTAGTTGGCGGCATCATCTTCGGTGGGGGCTGGTGGTTCGTTGTTCCGCGGCCATTGTCGGACCGTCAATTAGGATTCAGTGGTGCTCTGCATCGAATCACCGTCGGCGATGCGCCCAACAAGGAACTTGTTGCGATTCTGCTAGTCACTGTCACGAATCGAGGGGTGCCTGCGGCGATTCTTGGTTGGGATGTGTCGGTACGGCCGGCAGGTGCCACGGAGTGGACAAAGCTGAAGACGATTCACTTCTCCGATTTACTTTCGATCCCTAGTGCAGACGGAACAGTGGTGTACCGGCCGGAAGATGCTGTGTACACAAAGACGCAGACTCCGATCGCGACGAACGATTATCGGTCCGGCTTCATAGCTGTTCTCCTTTCTCCTTTCGTCACAAGAGACCAAGCGCTCGATCCGGCTACTGAATTTCGAATTACGTTTACCGATGTCTTGGAGCGCACTGTTTCGTTTTCTGCATTCTCGGGTGTACCGACTAAGCCAGGTTTTGCGCCGGGAATGAATGTCGGGTTCATTCCGGCCGCCGAGGCCGCGGCCTTGGTTGGCTTGATAGACGAAGTCAAAGCCGGAGAGGTCACAGAGCCAGGGGGAACAGTCGAAAAGCCCTTTCCAACCCCGATTCCATTTATGGCCCTCGTTGTGAGCATCAACAATCGGGGCAAGCCGACGATTGCGCAAGGATTTCGGCTTATCTTCGTGTTCCCCAACGGCTCTCAGGTTGAAGGCGAGCCAGTCGCCTTACCGAACAAGATGTGGCTCTCGCCAAACGAACCAATCTTTGGTGTCGACGCGCTCGAAAACAAGACCGCTCAGCCAATTCCGACAGGCGATATCAGGCGCGGACGATTGTTATTCTTCTTTCGCGCGCTACAACGCACAGATCTGGACAGTCCAAATTCGACCGTCACCCTCAGCTACTCAGATGGATTCGGTCACGCCTATGGTCTCTTGGCGTCACGGACGGGTTCGAAGAGCGGCGAAATACTGAGATTCCCCGGATTGACATATGAACCGGTTCCTAATCCCAAGCCGTGAGGTTCTGACATCGAGCTGCCTACGCAAAGGGTCGACTGATTGCAAACGCTCACTGCCAACGCTCGCGCCAAATGGAATACATTGATTACACAACCGCCGTGGTGTTGTTCGGGCAATACATGGAACGCTTTTCAGCTGACCTGGATCGTACGGAAATCGAACTAGCAGCCGAAATGCGAAAGAAACTCAACACACTTCATGAAATCAGCGATGAGATTTGTCTGCTCGTTGCTAAGTTGTTTGCCGCTGAGGCTCTGACACCGAGTGACGACGACATTATTGTGCTCGGGCCATTCAAGATCAGGCTACTGCGCGCCGAACCTGGTGTTCCGATCAAGCTAGACAATGTGACGCGAGCATATTCCGGTACCGCTCCGGCAGGGTCGTCAGGTGAACAAGCCGACATGGAGCGTCGACTCGAACGTCTGGCGGTTGAGTTCTATCAAGTGGCTCATCGGATTACCCACATTACTGATGCGCTCCCTGGTCTGAAATCGTTCAAGTGTCGGGGCGTAAGAGTCGTTCGTAACCATTTGATCGAGCATCCGGAGGGAGCGGCAAGCGGCGTTACGCACGAATCGTTCGCCTACAGCAAGGACGAAGGACCTTACGTGAAGGGTATGCGCAAAGGAGACCAGCTGAAACACATGGACTTGGGTTTCAAACGGAATAGTGACGACTTCGTGGGGAGTTTAGCAGTGACGCTCCAAGCGACGTTACTCGCGGGACCTTAATCGCCGCAAGTACGACGGCTAGTCCTAGTTTCGTTGCATGCTTTTTTTCAGCAGAGGGCGGGCCAACACCGAACACACGCAGCGCGCGCGAACGAGTGCAGTCAGCGCGGCGTCCAATCCCACGCATAGCGCAGACGCACGGCTGCGAGTCGCACACGCGAAGGGGTGCCATTCGCGAGCGCCCTGTCTCCTATCCCATAGCC
>JANMXI010000091.1:0-1877 GCA_031394735.1 Pseudomonadota bacterium
CCTGACGGCGGCGCCGAAATCCCCCATTCGCTCTTCCATCTCCGCCATGACCAGGGAGAGCCATCGGACATCGGTTCCGACGCGGGGATTTGCTTGCAGTGCGGCCAGCTGCGCATGGCCTTCACTCGCATGACCGGTCAAGCTCGATAACTCTGCCAAGCACGCTTGCGCATAAAAAGACGCACCCAAAGGCGGCAATCGCTCGCAACTCGCTTGGGCTTCGGCATAACGACCCAATACTTGCAAGATCGTTGCACGGATCAACCAGGCCTGGGCATTGCGCGGCTGCCGCCGTAGCACTTCCTCCAGCTCGCCGAGTGCCGGCTCGAATTGGTGCACGCTCTGCAGCAACGTAGCGCGCAGCAGGCGAACGGTGACGGGAGGGTCGGCGAGCGACAACCACGGGGTAAGCGCGGCATAGGCAACCCCTATATGTCGTGGGTCACCGTCGCGACGCGCTAGGGCGATAGAACGTTGCGCGACCTCTTCGGCCAAAGGCAACAGGGTGGGTGCCGTCCGCAAGCGCGCGCGCGCCGCGCGGAATGCCAGATCCGTTTGATCCAGTGGCCGTTCTCGCAGGCGTTCCACGACGACCGTATCGTCAAGCGGAACAAACTGATCGGTGGCGGCGTGGGCACCCGACGCATCCAGCAACACCAGCACTGACATCCAGAGCGAGCCTCGCATCCTCACTCCACAGTCACGATGGCAGACTTACATAGTCTGCCATCGTGGCATGGTCAGTCTCAATCGTTGAACGAGCCCGGAATCGGCGTGTTCAGGTAAGGGAATGCGCCTTGGAAGGTACTGGCATCACGACGAACGCCATCCGTGAACGCCAAATCCCCGGCCGGCGCGTCGGAGGGCTTGCACCCGACCTTCAGCGCATCTTTTGGACCCGTCAGGACACACAATTTACCCATCGCGACGCGCAGAGACAAATCCACCACGTCATCGCCCGGTCGGCGGCCGTTTGGAAACCCCGCATTGTCCCCCGAGACGACGCCGCGCGGATTCTGTCGTTGTTGCGGTGTCGGGGCAATCGCGGTGTTCAGCCGTAGCATCTCCGCTGGCACCACATTCTTAGGCTGATTGAGACCCGCGATCCCGGTGAGAAAAGCGGCGACCAAGTCGGTACGCGGAAAGTTGGTCGGCGCCTTGGCGGCGGGAAACAACGTCTGAATCAGCGCCGGCAGCGTCGGATTGGTGACATAGTCGGCAAACTGCTTCGGGTCATCGACCGGTTGAGAGGCGTTGAATTTGTCCTTATCATCCCGCCCAATCACGACTTCATTCACCAACGGCATGCCCACACGGGACACTTGTGTCCAATGTCCGCTCACTTGGGCGGGGCTTGCACCCGTCATCGGTTTGTTGGTGAGGGAGCGTTCACTGGGGATGCTCGCCGTTGTATATCCGCCAATCACCGGTTGACCTGGCTTGGCGACGCACGCGATCGGCACTTCCACGATCAGCGAACTGATGTTCTTGTTCTCTAAGTCGTTTTTATTGGCGGTGACCGGCCCCAAAGGATTGAGATTCAACAAATCAAAAATCTTTCCTACGGCAATATAAAAGGGCTCCTTGCGTTGGCCCACGAACACTCGCCCGTTGCCACAACCGGGGATCTGCACATCGTAAACATGCTGGGCCGCGTAGGCTTCGTAGCCGTCAGCACCTTTAAAAGTCTTGTCACCGATGTTATCGACCGGTTTGTCAAATTCCGTATTGCCGGTGGAGGCATCGCGCAGCATCTTGGAATCATCTTCATCCGCATTCACCGGGTCCTGAGTATCGTCCGCGTCCGGGCGAACAATGGCAACGCTGTAGGTCTCGCGCACGTTGAGAGAGACCGGATTGATCGATGTCGGAATGGT
>JANMXI010000092.1:0-6717 GCA_031394735.1 Pseudomonadota bacterium
CCAGTTCCACGGCGTGATCAACGCGCACACGCCGACCGGCTCGTGCACCAACCTTGCAGGACCCTGACGCTCTTCAAACTTGAAGCGTTGCAAAACTTCGATCATCGCCATCAGATGGCCGACGCCGACGCCCGCCTGTCCGCCTTTGGCCAGCGACATGGGAGCACCCATTTCCTCGCTAATGGCTGCTGCGACGTCGGCGTAGCGCTTCTTGTAGTTGGCGAGCACTTTCTTTAGCAGCTCGAGCCGATCCTGCGGCGTTGACTGCGAATAGCTGTCGAATGCACGTCGAGCTGCCGTGACCGCCCGTTCAACGTCCTTCACGCCACCCATGGAGATCACGCCGGCGGTGCTCTCCGTGGCGGGATTGATGACCTGAAAGTCGGTTCCCTGAATCGGGTCGACCCATTGGCCATCGATGTAGAATTGACGGAATTCGTACGACATAAGCATTACCTCGAAGAGATGCGGGAAAACGACAAGTTTACCCGCCTTTTGAGGCCAATTGAGGGCAACGTGACGGACTAGACGGCAAGATTCCTTGCGCGCCGGTACACCTTGCAATCTTTGGTCGCAAGGACCCGACAGCGCAACTTGGCCGTCGAAACTCGTACAGTGCGTTGCCTGAGGTGTGCATGATCTTGAAATGTCTGGTTCCGCTGCTGATCCTGGCGCCCTTCTGCGTAGGAGCTGCCGAATACAACGAGGCGGGACTGCGGCACGCCCCCTTGGCCGACGCGGCCGAGGGGCGGTTGCTGGTGCGCTTCCGCGCGCCGGACGGTAACGCCGCCACCACGCTCTCGAAGCCCTCATCTGACCGCATCACCAGCCTATCCGGCCGCGCCAAGATCGGATTGCGAACGATGCGCGATATCGGCGCCGGCATTCAACTCGTGGAAGTGCAGGACAAGAACCAATCGCTCGAGGCCATCGCGGCGCAGTTGCGCAGCGACGCGGAAGTTGAATTCGTCTCGTTGGACCGCCGGCGCTTTGCCCATTCAGTCCCGAATGATTCACTGTTTGCCGGTCAGTGGTATCTGCAATCCGCGCAAACCGCCGCCATTCGCGCCGATTCGGCCTGGGATGTCACCAAGGGCAGCAGCGGTGTTGTCATTGCAGTGCTCGACACCGGTGTTCGCTTCGAGCATCCCGATCTGGGTCGTGGTGCACAGGGCGGCAAACTGTTGCCCGGCTATGATTTCGTCTCCAGCGAAGGCAACGGCGGATTTCTGGTTGCCAACGATGGCAGTGGCTGGGATGCGGACCCGTCCGATCCCGGCGATTGGATCAATTCCGCCGACACGGCGAAAGCACAGTTCAAAGGCTGCACCGTGTCCGATAGTTCCTGGCACGGCACCCGCACCTCCGGGATAATCGGCGCGTTGAGCAACAATGGCACCGGCATCACCGGCATCAACTGGAACGCCTGGCTCTTGCCGGTGCGCGTGCTGGGCAAATGCGGCGGATTCGATTCGGACATCATCGCCGGCATGCGCTGGGCCGCTGGCTTGCACGTGTCGGGCGTTCCGGACAATCCATACCCTGCGAAAATCCTCAATATGAGCCTGGGCAACCAGGACACCACGCAATGCCAAACCTATCAGCCGGTCGTCAATGAATTGCGGTCGCGCGGCGTACTCATTGTGGTATCGGCCGGCAACGAAGGCGGACCGGTGGATGAACCGGCTGATTGCAATGGCGTGCTGGGCGTCGCCGGCCTGCGGCATGCGGGCACGAAGGTGGGCTACAGCAATCTGGGGCGGCAAATCGGCATCAGCGCACCGGCCGGGAACTGCGGCACCAGCAATGGCGGTCCCTGCCTGTTCTCGCTCGACACCACCACCGATAAAGGTCTCACTGCCGCCACCGGGTCCAGCTACACCAATCAGACCAACTTCAATCTGGGCACGAGTTTTTCGGCGCCCATCGCCTCCGGCGTGACGGGGCTGATGCTGGCGGTCAACGGCAAGCTCGATCCGACGCTGTTGATTGAGCGACTCGGACGAGGCGCACGCGCCTTTCCCACGCCGCTGGTCGACAGCAGTGGTGCGCCTTTGCCAACCTGTCACCTACCCGCCAGCCCCACGGATATTCAGAACTCCGAATGCGTGTGCACGACCGCCGTCTGCGGCGCCGGCGTGTTGGATGCAGCCGGCGCGGTACAGGAGGCGTTGCGGCCCATCGCCAGCATTCGCGCCAGCGGCGTTGTGTCCGCCGGTGCTTCGTTAAGTTTCGATGCCGGCGCCAGTTCTGCAGCCTGTGGGCGAACGATATCCGCCTATGCCTGGACGGCTGTGGATGGCAACGGCCAACCGGTGGCACTGACGAGTACGAATCAATCCACCACCTCCGTGCTAGCGCCTGCCAGCGGCACGGTGACGGTGACGCTGGTCATCACCGACAGCAGCGGCGGGACGGATTCAGGTTCGGTCCCGTTGACGGCAACGGCCGCTGGTCTATTCGGCCCGGCCGCCACCACTACGCCGGTCTGTCCACAGGCCATCACGGTGACACCGACGTCGACCGGCGGATCCGGCGGCACGACGACGCCAGCCAAATCATCCGGTGGCGGCGGCGCGCTCGATCTGTGGTCTTTGCTGTGCGGAGGCGCCGTCGCGATGCGGCGCAGATCCCGCAGGCACAGGCTACAATGTCGGGCATGAATCAACCCACAGTCACTCACGTACACATCGAGGTCATGCCCGCGCATCGCGATGCGCGCGGCAGCTTGTTCGAACCGCTCAACGCCGCGGAACTGCTGCGGCAGAAAAATGTTCATGTGGTCCTCACGCAGCCCGGCGAAATTCGCGGCAATCATCGGCACACCGCCGCCACCGAAATGACGGTGGTGGTGGGACCTTGCCAGGTGCGTCTGAAGGAAGACTGCGTGGTACGCGATGTCGAAGTGCCTGCCGGTGAAGCTTGGCGCTTCACGATCCCGCCTGGTGTCGTGCACGCCTACCGAAATACCGGCAGCGCAACGATGCTGCTGATTTCATTCGCCAGCGCCTTGCACGACCCGGCCAATCCGGACACCGCGCGCGAAGTCATTCTGTAGCATGAACGTCAAAGGCAAAGTCATCGCCATCACCGGCGCGTCTGGCGGATTGGGCCGTCATTTCGCGTTGATGCTGGCGGCGCGGGGCGCAAAGATCGCCGCCTGCGCACGGCGCCTGCCACTGCTGCAGGAACTCGAGACGCAGATCAAGAGCGCCGGTGGCAGCGCCTGTGCGGTGGAATTGGATGTCACCTCGAAGAAGTCCACGGACGCCGCTTACACTGCGATCGAAACATCGCTGGGTGCGCCGCCGGATGTGCTGATCAACAACTCCGGCTTGACGGCCAATGGTGCGTGGCTCGACCAGACCGAAAGCGACTGGGACAAAGTGCTGGATACGAATCTGAAAGGCGCGTTCCTGATGTCCAGCGCCTTTGGCCGCCGCTGGAAGGCCGCCGGTCGTCCCGGCGCCATCATCAACATCACCTCCATTCTGGGCCTGCGTCAGGCCGGTGGCGTTGGTCCGTACGCGGTGTCGAAATCAGGATTGATCCAGATGACCAAGACCATGGCGTTCGAGCTGGCGCGCTACTCGATTCGCGTCAACGCCATCGCGCCCGGCTACATCGAGACCGACATCAACCGCGGCTTTTGGGAATTGCCGACCGGACAGGCGATGCTGAAGCGTATTCCGCAGCGACGCCTGGGTCGCCCGGAAGATCTCGACGGCGCCGTACTGCTACTGGCATCCGAGGGGTCCGCCTACATCACCGGCATCGTCATCCCGGTCGACGGCGGGCATTTACTCAGCACACTGTAAAGAAATCTATGGATGCAACCACTGAAGTTCGCGACGGCTATGGCTTTGATGTCGCAGGTCTGGAGCGATTCCTGACGCGCGAGGTCGAGGGTTTCGCAGGACCGCTGATCGTGCGGCAGTTTGCCGGCGGACAATCCAATCCAACCTACCTGCTGCAAACACCGGCGCGCAAATACGTCCTGCGGCGCAAGCCGCCAGGTCAACTGCTCGCGTCAGCGCATGCGGTGGATCGCGAGTTCCGCGTCATCCGCGCGCTCGGCGAGCATACGGACGTGCCGGTTGCGCGTGCATTAGTCCTGTGTAAAGACGAGTCCATCATCGGCACCTGGTTCTATGTCATGGAGGCCGTCGATGGCCGCGTGTTTTGGGACCCGAAGTTTCCCGAAGTGGATCGGGCGGTTCGCCGCAGCTATTTCGACGCCATGATCGATGCGCTTGCGCGGTTGCACAGCGTCGATTACGCCGCCGCGGGACTCGGCGATTACGGCAAGCCGGGCAGCTACTTCACGCGGCAAATCACGCGCTGGTCCAAGCAATATCATGAAGATGAAGCGGCAGGTAAGGTGCCGGCGCTGGATCAACTCATCGACTGGCTCTCGGCGAACATTCCGCCGGGGGATGATGCCAGCATCGTGCACGGCGACTATCGCTGCGACAATCTGATCTTCCATCCCACCGAACCGAAGGTGCTGGCCATCCTGGACTGGGAGCTGTCGACCATCGGCCACCCGCTGGCGGACTTCGGCTATCACCTGATGATCTACCGCATGCCGCGCATCGGCGTCACCGGTATGCTCGGTTTTGATCTGCCGTCATTGAACGTTCCCACCGAAGAGGAATACGTGCGCGCCTACTGTGAGCGCACCGGACGATCCGGCGTCCCGCACTTGGACTTTTATCTCGCCTTCAACATGTTTCGGATGGCGGCGATTTTTCACGGCATTCGCGGCCGCATGCTGCGCGGTACGGCGGCGAGTGCCCGCGCCAAGGAATATGCGGCGGCGGTGGAGCCCATGGCCGAGACAGGCTGGAAGCAGGCGGAACTTGCAATGCGGGTGCGCTAGATAGTCACGCTGTATTCGAGCGGAATGCCGGCCAATTCGTAGCCGCGCTTGAAATCGCGGATATGCTTTTCCATCCAAGTGCGCGCATCCTCGCGGCGCCGCTTCTTGATGGCGGCGATGATGGCCGCTTGAGCCGTGATGATGCGAGTCCGCGATTGCGCCACATCGTCGATCATGCGGGTGAGGATGGGCGTGAGCAATTCGTTCAACGGCGCCTGCGACATTGCCAGCACCGGATTGCCGCTGGCCACCGCCACCGCGGCGAAGAACTCCACCGCAGCCTCGACGCACGCCGCGGTGTCCTGGGCGTTTTCGGCAAATTTCTGGCTCGCTGCGCCAAGCGCGGCGAGATCCGCCTCGGTGCGGCGCGTCGCCGCCAGGTCCGCCGCCGCCGGCTCCAGCGCCATCATGGTTTCCCACAAATCCAGGAACGTCACATCGTGCAATGCGAACGCCCGGCTGACGCCCGAACTGATGCGCTCAGGTTCAGGCCGCGTCACGCGCAGCCGCTTCTCACCGCGTACCCGGCCCAGCAGGCCGTGAGTCTCCAGTTCGCGGATGGCCTCGCGCACAGTGGAACGATTCACGCCGAATTGCCGGGCGAGGTCGGTTTCGGAAGGGAGGGGATCACCCGCCCGCAACGAGCGCTCGACAATTCGTTGCTCGATGACGTTGGCGATCTGCCGGTACGCCGGCGCATCGTTCAAGGGCTCGAACAAATCGCTCACGCGGATTCTCCAAACAGTTCGCGACCGATCAGCATGCGGCGGATCTCCGAGGTGCCGGCACCGATTTCATACAGCTTCGCATCGCGTAGCAGCCGCCCCGTGGGATAGTCGTTGGTGTAACCGTTGCCACCCAGCAATTGAATGGCATCCAGACTGAGTCGCGTGGCAGCTTCGGCGCAGAACAGGATACAGGCGGCAGCGTCTTTGCGCGTGGACTCGCCGCGATCGCAGGCGGTCGCGACGGCGTAGGCGTAACTGCGACTGGCGTTCAGTGCCGCATACATATCGGCGAGTTTGCCTTGCACCAGTTCGAAGGTGCCGATCGGTGCGCCGAATTGCTTGCGCTCACGGGCATAGGCCAGCGCCACATCCAGGGCCTCTGCCATGATCCCCAAGGGGCCGCCGCTCAACACCAGGCGCTCGTAATCCAAGCCTTTCATCAGAACGCGGACGCCTTTGTTCTGATCGCCGAGCAGATTGGCGGCCGGCACCTCGCAGCCCTCGAACACCAGTTCGCTGGTGCTGGAGCCGCGCATGCCGAGCTTGTCCAGTTTTTGCGCAGGACGAAATCCCTTGAAGTTCTTCTCGATGAGAAAGGCGCTGATGCCGCGTGCGCCGGCAGCGGCGTCCGTCTTGGCATACACCACCAGTACATCGGCGTCCGGTCCATTGGTAATCCACATTTTGCGGCCGTCAAGCACATAGACATCGCCACGTTGCACGGCCTTCAATTGCATCGACACGACATCGGAGCCCGCGCCGGTTTCGGACATGGCCAGGGCGCCCACGTGCTCACCGCTGATCAGTTTGGGGAGGTAGCGACGTTTCTGATCGGCATT
This sequence comes from Pseudomonadota bacterium, assembly GCA_031394735.1. Lineage (GTDB taxonomy): Bacteria > Pseudomonadota > Gammaproteobacteria > Steroidobacterales > Steroidobacteraceae > TMP-86. Next base: position 6,450 of record JANMXI010000092.1, read on the forward strand.
GCCGTTCAACGCGATCTGATTGACGCACAAATTAGAGTGGGCGCCGTAGCTCAAGCCCACGGACGCCGAGGCGCGTGAGATTTCCTCCATGGCCACCAGATGCGCCAGATAGCCGAGCCCGACGCCGCCATCGGCTTCCGGCACGGTCATGCCGAGCAGGCCGAGTGAGCCCAGCTCCGGCCACAGGTCGCGCGGGAAGTCGTTGCTGCGATCGATGGCGGCGGCGCGCGGCGCAATCTTCTCCTGAGCGAAGCGGCGTACCTGGTCG
>JANMXI010000093.1:0-3447 GCA_031394735.1 Pseudomonadota bacterium
CTCGGGGGCGGACCCTGAGCGGCGATTGCCAGCGCTGTCAACGTATCTGGGCCACGTCGATCTCAAGCATACCTATTGGTACCTGCACCAAAATCCCGCACTGATGAAGCAAGCCGTCAGTCGCCTCGAACGCCGCTGGAGTTGCGCGCGATGATTACCGCGGAGCCGAGCTTTCCCGTTTTGCTGCAACAGTTTTTCACGCAGCGCTTGATGCAGCAGAAAAAGGTCAGTCCGCATACCCTGTGCTCGTACCGTGATACATTCAAATTGCTGCTACGTTTTGCGACGAAGAAGCTGCATACGACGCCGGAACGGCTGACCTTCGAGCAAATCGACGCGCCCTTGGTAACCGCGTTCTTGAACGATCTGGAGAGCAGTCGAGGAGTGAGCGCTCGGACGCGCAACCTGCGACTCACTGCCATCCGTTCGTTTTTTCGGTTCACCTCTTACGAACTGCCCAGCCGTAGCGCGCAAATTCAACGGGTACTTGCGACACCGCGTAAACGCTACACTCGACGACTGGTCGGATATCTCACGCGCCCAGAGGTTGAGGCGCTTCTCGGTGCGCCCGACAAACAAACGTGGACGGGCCGGCGCGACCATGCTCTGATGCTGTTGGCCGTTCAGACCGGATTGCGCCTCACTGAGGTCACCGGTCTTACTCGGCAAAATCTGACGCTCGGGAAAGCTGCGTATTTGCAGGTCATCGGGAAGGGGCGCAAAGAGCGCGCGATTCCGGTTTGCAAACCGGTCGCAGCAGTACTCAAGGCTTGGCTCGATGAACCAAGCATGGAAGGCACCAAGATCGTTTTCCCGAGCACCCGAGGCAGTCAACTCAGTGCCGATGCCGTTCAGCATCTTCTGCATAAACACCTGTCACGCGCGATGAAGATTTGTCCTTCGATTGGCAAGAAGAGGATCACTTTTCACTGCCTGCGCCACACCACGGCCATGGATCTACTCCATGCGGGCGTCGAACAAACTGCGATCGCCCTGTGGCTCGGGCACGAGTCGATCGAGACTACACAGATCTACCTCGATGCCGATTTGGCGCTGAGAGAGAAGATCCTTGCCAGAACCGCGCCGATCGACAGTCGTCCCGGTCGATACCGCGCACACGGCCAGTTGCTGACATTTCTGAACCAACTCTGACCTCGTGACTATGCCGCATTTCATCAGTGCAGTTCCTTCTATTCCAGCTCAATCAAACGGCACGGTGTGCTCATTGCCGCATAGTCCGGAGCGCGGCGTAGTATTGCGACCACACGCCGCTGTACCGGCAATCGCAGATCTTTGCGCGCCATGGCGTTGACCTGGAACGTTCTACGCTGGCCGGTTGGGTGGGCGGGGCGTGTTGGTGGCTCGATGCGTTGCATGAGCACCTGTGCGCCGAGGTCTTTGCCTCGGATCATCTGTTCGCCGACGACACACCGGTCCCGGTCTTGGATCCGGGGCGCGGCAAAACCAAGACCGGGCGTTCGTGGCTAGGAGAATTACGGAGAACCTAGGCGAGTTGCGTAGAGCTGCTGGATGAGCGCAAACGCCTGCTGGCGGAGGCCGGTCGCCGGCTCGATCTTTGCTCCCAGGGCAAGATACGGTGCGGTACCGGAATCATAAGGTGCCCATGCGGGCAATCCGGGTACATTTGGGTCCCCCGTCCTTGCGAATTGTACCCAATAGTCGTGTAACGCCTGTGCCAGAGCATCGCCGGTTGGATCGCGCGGGACACGAGGCGAGTCGAGCATCAACAGAAGCTCCATCCCGTGGAAGGCGCCCCACTTTTGCCCTCCCTGGCTGGGATACGCCCACGTGATCTCGTAGAGGTACGTCTTGTTCTTCACGCCGTACATAGCCTGCGCAGTCCAGCGGGCCGGAGCGGTCAACTCCAATTCTGTTCCTGCTCTGATATAGGCATCTTTCGCATCTGCGGGAGTGGGAATCGGGTACAGGGCCAATACATGATCGGCAACAGGCGCGAAGTTCTGCCGTACCCAATTGCGAAACGTTTCTGGAGTCCTCTCCTTAGGCGCGAGCAGATTGCTCAACTCGCGCGCGTTACTACCTATGAGTACCGGAATATCTGCCTGCTCGTGGTGAGCGAATACAACGAGCGGCTGCTCCGGAAGCACCCAGCCATCAATTACGTGATCAAATTCTCCGTCGGCCGCTGCCTTAAACACGTCATCGGTGGAGGCCTTTCGTAGCTCCTTGATCGCCTCGGGGCCGTCTCCAACACCCAACTTGTGTGCCAAATCAACGCCGGATCTCTCCGCCGACCCTACCTCGCCGCCAGGGTGATGCACGCTCGGATATAGATTCGTGGGCGAACCGCTCTGCATGAGTGCTCGGTGGAACAGGCCGTGGGCCAACGGCGAGGTCATCAAGCACCCGACATACTCTGCTCCCGACGACTGTCCAAAAAGCGTTATGTTGGTTGGATCACCGCCGAATCTCGCAATGTTCCGGCGCACCCAGTTCAAGGCCGCGATCTGATCCAACAAACCATAATTACCCGAAGAGTGATGCGGCGACTCCGCGGTCAACGCCGGATGCGAGAGCCAGCCGAATACACCCAAGCGATAGTTGATGGTCACAACAACCACCCCCTTGGCCGCCAGGGTTGCGAAGCGGTCGTCGCCGCGGCCGTAAACGCCACCACCGCCGTGAAGCCATAACATCACGGGCTGCGGGCGTTTGCCGTGAAGGGCAGTCGTCAACACGTTCAGGTACAAACAGTCTTCGATGGTTACGCCCACAGGCTGAACCAACGATGGGTCGCCGCCCACCGTGCTCACGGTCCGCTGCATGGCGTGATATAGGAAATCGCCTTGGGGACAGGCGGCACTCAACTCAATTGCTTTGCGGGCGGAGCGCCATGGCGACGGCGGCTCCGGTGGCCTCCAACGCAATTCACCAATCGGTGGAGCGGCGTAGGGAATTCCGCGAAAGAACACAAGCTTGGAATTAGCTGACGAATTCTCGCCCTCAACCACGCCGCTGTCTATCCTGACAGCCGGGCCTTTTGTTCGCTGCGCGGGGAGATCAGAAGCTGCGCACAAGCTGGAAAGCAAAAAGCAAACGAGCAATACGTGACCTTTAGAGTCCGTCATGGCTTTCTCCCTTATGTGCTTTGAGCAGCGACTTATGAAGTGTGTCCGAAGCTGCCCAGAACCGCGAATATTTGTTGTTGCGAAGTTTATGAAATTCTGCAACGTCATCCCGATGCCCCGAAGGTCCGGTTTATGCCATCGCGATTAGCGCCTGGAATGTCTCAAAGTCTCTTGACGTCATCGGGAATTTGTAATAACATTGTTATTACTATGAAATCACTACCGGTAACTGTCCGTCGAATCGGCAACTCACTGGGCATCGTCATCCCCAAGCCCGTCTTGGCACAGGTGGGACTATCCGAACAGGCCGAGCTGACCGTTGAGCGCGGGGCCATCG
>JANMXI010000094.1:0-3867 GCA_031394735.1 Pseudomonadota bacterium
GGCGGGCGAGTTCATGTGGGCGGGCTATGCCGGCACCTATTTTTGGGTCGATCCCAAAGAAGAGATCGTCGCGGTTTATATGACGCAGGCCCCGAGCCCGATACGCGCCTACTACCGCAAATTGTTCAAGCAACTGGTTTACGGCGCCATCAATGACTGAACGGCAGCGAACAATGATCGGTGAACGGTGAACAGGGATCGGTAAACAGCGGGAGAACCATAAAAGCTTGGCAAGTTCTGTCACTTGTATCTGGTCCCTGTTTGCTGTTCACTGTTCACCGTTAACTGTTCCGACGCACGTCACCCGGCCCGATTCGTGCAGTAACGTTCGTTTTTCTTTCTAAGGGGGACCACCATGCCGCAGCTATCCATCAACGGTCAGAGTTTTTTCGCTGACGCTCCGCCCGACACGCCCCTGCTGTGGGTGCTGCGGGAAGATCTTCGTCTAACCGGCACGAAATTCGGCTGCGGCCTGGGCGTGTGCGGCTCCTGTACGGTGCACATAAATGGCGAGGCGGTGCGCTCCTGCATGGTGCAATTCAAGGACGTCTCTGAAAACGCGATGATCACCACCATCGAAGGCCTGCATCCTTCGAATACGCACGCCGTGCAACAAGCCTGGATCGAACACCAGGTACCGCAGTGCGGTTACTGCCAGTCCGGCCAAATCATGCAGGCGGCCGCGCTGCTCGCCAAAAACCCCAAGCCCACGGAAAAAGAAATCGTCGAAGGCATGAACGGCAACTTGTGCCGCTGCGCCACGTACTCGCGCATTGTCGGCGCCGTTCAGCGCGCATCCGAAATTATCGGCGAAGGAGCGAAACATGTCTGAGCTCACCCCAATCGACGCATCGCGCCGGCAATTCCTGGTCCGCTCCGCCACCACCGCGGCGGGCGCCTATTTCAGCATCGGCTTGCCCGGCCTGCTGCGCGACGGTTCCGCGCAGGCAGCCGGTACCGACGCTTTCACGCCGTCGATCTGGTTCACCATCACGCCCGACGGCAAGACCACGATGCATATCGTCAAGGCGGAAATGGGCCAGCACATCGGCACCGGCCTGGCGCAGGTAATCGCGGAAGAACTCGAAGTGAAATGGGAAGACGTCAAGCTCGATGCGCCGCTGGAAAGCGTCGAGAACTTCGCGATCTATGGTCTCGCGTACACCGTCAACAGCGGCAGCGTCACCACCGAGTTCGACCGCATTGCGCGCGCCGGCGCAGTAGGCCGCATCGCGCTGGTCGAAGCGGGCGCCAAAGTGCTCGGCGCCGACGTCGGCAATTGCCACGCGGATTCGGGCCGTGTGATCGACAAGGTTTCCGGCCGCTCGGTCGGTTACGGAGACATCCTGCAAAAAGTAAAAATCGACCGCAAGTTCGCCTACCCCGACGACCTGAGAAGCGTCACGCTTAAGGACCCCTCCACCTACAAGATCATCGGCAAGTCGATGCCCGCGCTCGACATCCCGGCCAAGACCAACGGCCAGGCCAAGTACGGCATCGACGTGTTCCTGCCGAACATGGCCTACGGCGCATTGGTGATTCCGCGCACGCGTTATTCGTCGAAGGTGCTGAGCATCGACGATTCCGAAGCGAAGAAAATTCCGGGCTTCATCAAGGCCGTGAAAATCGACGACTCGATGGGCAAATGCACTGGCTGGGTCGTCGCCGTCGCCGATCGCTTCCCGACTGCGCAGAAGGCGGCCAAGGCGTTGAAGGTCAAATGGGATGCGGGTCCGTATGCGACCTTAAGTTCCGCCGACCTGCTCCAGCAGTACAAGCAACTCCACACCGACGAGAAGCTCGGCGCGAACTGGGTCCTGGAAGGCGACGTCGACAAAGGTTTCGGCGAGTCCGAAAAAGTACTGGAGATGGAATACACGACCGACATGGTCTGCCACGCGACCATGGAGCCGCTCAATGCCACCGTGCAGCAGTCCAATGGCGAATGGCACGTCTATGTCGGCACGCAAAGCACATCGTTCGCGCGCATGACGTTGAACGCCTACCTGTCCAAAGTGCTGAAGAAGAAGCCCGAGGACGTGAAGGTCTATGTGCACCAGTATCTGGTGGGCGGGGGCTTCGGCGGCAAACAGGATTACGACGACATCCTGGCCGCGGCGTATTGCGTCAAGGAGACCGGACGCCCGATCAAGCTGATCCATACCCGCGAATCGAATTTCGCGACCAGCTTCGCGCGCACGCCGACTTATCACAAGCTCAAGGCCGGCATCAAAAACGGCGAACTGGTCGCCATGAACCAGGACATCGTGTGCGGCTGGATGGGCGCGCGCTTCGGCGTCGGCAAGAAAGGCGGGACGGACTGGCTGCAGCTCGATTCCTGGGATGAGAAAAAACAGGACATCGACCAGTGGTCCATCGGCGGCAGCGACCACTGGTATTACATGAAGAACCACCGCGTGCGTGCCTGGAACCATGAGCCGACGACCTGGGCCGTTCAGGCTAGCGCGCTGCGCACCGTGTCGAACTCCTACAATATCTTCGTCGTCGAGTCGTTCATGGACGAGGTGGCGCACGCCGCCGGCCGCGATCCGCTCGAATTCCGCCTGTCGATGCTGAACGGCAAAGGCGGCAACCGCGGCATACCGAACAGCGGTTACGCACCCGGCACCGGTTCCGACTATTACATGGACCAGCTGTGGATTTCGCTGCCGTGGACGAAGGAAGGATCGTGGCCGGTGTACGAATCAGGCACCGTCGGTGGTGCGCTGCGCCTGGCAAACTGCCTGCGGGTCGCAGCCGGTAAATCAGGTTACGGCACCAAGAAGCTGCCGCCCAACACGGGCATCGGCATCGCAGTGACTGCGGCGGAAGAGCGGCAAAGCCCGACCTGGGTCGCCGGCGTAGCCGAGGTCACCGTGGATCCCGTCACCGGAAAATTCACCATCAACAAGATCACGATCGCGATGGATCCGGGCGTGGCGGTCAATCCGAAGAACATCGAGGCGCAAATCCGCGGCTCGGCGTTGTGGGGCGCAAGCCAGATCATGTCGGAAAAGCTCACGCTCAAGAACGGCGGCTTCGAGCAAAGCAATTTCCACGAATACACGCCGATCAGGCTCGCACAGGTTCCGGAGATCGACGTGACCATCATCCAGTCCGACCGCCATCCGGCCGGCGTCGGCGAACCGGCTTCCACCGTCGTGGCCCCCGCAGTGGCAAACGCAATCTACAACGCCATCGGGGTGCGCGTACGTCACATGCCGATTTCACCGCAGTCCATTCTGGACGGATTGAAGAAGGCCTGACCGGCCGGCATCCGGCACGACCCGGACGGGAGAGGGTTCGCCCGTCCGCTCTTTCCACCAACGGACGGAAACGCCCAACGTGTCCCAAGATATTCTCTATTTGTCGGCGACAGCGCTGGTCGACCACTACCGTGCCGGCAGTCTTTCGCCGGTTGAAGTCACGCGCGTAGTGCTCGACCGCATCGCGGCGCTGAATCCGGTTTTCAATGCCTTCTGCGTACTCGACGAAGACAGCGCCCTGAAGAGCGCGCGGGAATCGGAGCAACGCTGGCGGCACGGCAAGCCGCTCGGACTGGTGGATGGTGTGCCGACCACCGTGAAGGACTTGATCCTCGCCAGAGGTTGGCCCACGCGGCGCGGTTCCAAAACGATAGACCCCGCCCAGAAATGGGATGAAGACGGTGCGCCGGTCGCCCGCATGCGCGAACAAGGTGCCGTGTTCCTCGGCAAAACCACCACACCCGAGTTCGGCTGGAAAGGCGTGACCGACAGCCCGCTTACGGGCGTGACTCTGAACCCGTGGGACAAGCGCCTCACGCCCGGCGGCAGCAGCGGCGGCGCAGCCGTCTGCGCCGCACTCGGCATGGGACCGCTGCACATT
>JANMXI010000095.1:0-42943 GCA_031394735.1 Pseudomonadota bacterium
CAGCATCACACTCACCAACTACACGCTCGAGGTGATGCTGAATGCGAAGGATCTGCCGGGTTACGATTGGACACGACTGGATGCCGACATTCGCGTCATCGACGCGGACGACAAGACCGCGCTGACCTTCTTTGTGCAGCCGCGCGCGAGTGGCACGCAGGTGGTGCGCCTGTGGGTGCTGTTCCCGACGCTGCCTGCCAGCAAGACCATTTACATTTACTACGGCAACAAGACGGCGGTCACCGCCTCGAGTGGTGCGACAACCTTTGCCACGGCGGCGACTGGGGTGCGCGTATGGACGCGCCAGTTTGGAGGCACCGCGTTCACCTCGGAAGCGCAGAGCTACGCTGCCTGGAATGCCGGCAATGATTCGGTGGCTGGTTACTCCTGCGCCGTCTCCAAAGCGTTCATATCGACCAACAATTCCGGTCTATTCGGCTCCGCTTCCAATATTTCCTGGAACATCACCTCGGTCGTCTACGTCTCACCCGCTCAGGCCGGCACCTGGGGCATCCGCTGGGGACCTGATCTCGGATTGGGCGGTGCTCTGTTTATCGACGATGTCGCAGCGGAAATTGCCTGGGGTTCGGATTTGTGGTGGAGCGGGAGTTGGACCGACGCCACGCAGGTACTGCAGGGAATGATCACGCTGACCGCCGGTTATCACGTGATTCGTGCCATCGGCAATGAAGGGTGCTGCGACGGTCCGCAGCAAATCGATTTGAGCGCGCCTGGCGGCAAATGGGTCAACCTCGCCACCGGCAACTATGTCATCAACGCGCCGAGTTGCCAGCTCGCATTGGCGACCCCGCAAACGTCCCAGACACAAAGCTCCACCGCAACCTGCGGCGCGGTGCATTTTCAGATCTCGAACGCCGCCACCGGGCTGTATTGCCTGAATCAAGCGGTGACGGTGACTGTGCTGGATGCGTCCAACAATCCCGTCACCAGCTATAGCGGAACGATGACGTTGTCGACCACAACAGCCAAGGGCACTTGGACATTGAGCAGCGGCAGTGGGACCTTCGCCGATCCGGTGGCGGATGACGGCGCCGCCACGTATCAATGGCCCGGCAACAGTGCGACGGTCACCTTTGCGTTGAGCTATCGAAGTGGCACCAACCCCGTCACCGTGCATGCGGTGGATCAGAGCAACGCCACGCTCCTGGATGACGGCACGCAAAGCGCGATGACCTTTTCACCCAGCGGTTTCACGGTGACATCCTCCCCGTTCACGAATCCGGCCGGTGGTGTGCCGGCATTCGCGTCGCCGCAAACCGCCGGCAACAATGTCAGCGTGTATCTGACGGCCTATGGCCAGAATCCGACCGATGCGACCTGCGGCATCATCACCAGTTACACCGGCGCCAAATCGCTGAAGTTCTGGTCCACCTATGTAAATCCAGCGACCGGTACGCGTACTGCGTCGATCAACGCCACGACCATCGCAACCACCGAAGCGGGTGCTGCCGCGCAGAGCGTGACCTTCACCACTGGACAGGCGACGGTGACGGCGCTGTACAAGGACGCCGGCAGCATGATCTTGTCGATGAAAGATGACACCACGGGCAACCCCAGTCTGCCCACGGGCATTCGCGGCAGCACTGGCACCTTCGTGTGGAAGCCGGCAAATTTCGTGGTCTCGGGCATCAAACGCACCAGCGACTCCTTCGCCAACCCCGCCGCGAGTACAGCGAGTGGCACGGTGTTCATCGGCGCAGGTCAGGCTTTCACAGCCACCGTGACTGCCGTGGAGAGCGGCGGCACGGCAACACCGAACTTCGGCCGCGAAAGTCCGGCTGAGTCGGTGAAATTCGATGTGTCTCTGGTGTTGCCCGCGAGCGGCAATGCGCCGTCGGTCAGCGGTACTGCGGGGACTTTCACGAACGGTGTGGCGACGGGGACGAGCTTCTCGTGGGCCGAAGTCGGCATCGTCAAATTGTTACCGCGCGTCAGTGATGGCAATTACCTGGCATCGGGCGATGTCATCGGCTCGGTCACAGGCAATGTCGGCCGATTCATTCCGGATAACTTTGCGGTGACGCTCAACACGCCGTTGTTTGGAACGGGTTGCACTAGTAGCGTTGGTTTCACCTATATCGGCCAACCGTTCACCTATACTGTCGCACCCGTCATCGCGGTCACGGCGCGAGCGTTGGGCGGCACGACGACGCAGAACTACACCGGATCGTTGTTTCGCTTGACCAATGCGTCATTGACTAATCGCACGTACACGCCAACGCCGGCTAGTCCGACGTTGAATCTGAGTGCATTACCGGCGGCGACTGCTGATCCTGCGATTGTGGATCTCGGGGCGGGCAAGGCATCGCTGACCTTCAGCGCAGGCACGGGAATCTCCTTCACGCGCGGCGCCGCTGTCGCGGCGTTCAATGCAAACATTGCGCTGAGCATCAATGTGCTGGATCTCGACGCAGTGACCGCGCCCAATCCAGTGACGTTCGGCAGTGGTTCGGGGATCTCCTTCAACACCAGCGCGGAACAACGTTACGGACGCCTGTACATGCGCAATTCCGTCGGTTCCGAATTGCTGGATCTGCCGTTGCCATTGACGGTGCAGTACTACTCGGGCGGTGCGCAAGGGTTCATCACCAACGTCGCCGATAGTTGCACGGCGGCGCCGCCGCTCGCCTTCTCCGGCTATCAGGGAAATCTGGTGGCAGGTGAAACCTGCGTACGCGATTCCGGATCACCCGGCGTATCGGGCGTGGGATGCAGTGCGGCCGCTGCGAGTGGGCCGCGATACCTTGCTACCGCGCTGGCCGGCAGTTTCAATTTGAATCTGTCAGCGCCTGGGTCTGGTAACAATGGTGCGCTGACGGTAACTGCCACCGCGCCCGCGTGGTTGCAATATCTGTGGAATGCCAGCAGCGGTGTGCCATCGAATCCGGCGGCGATGGGAACCTTTGGTTTGTTTCCGGGACCCACGCAGCGCATTTATCAGCGTGAGGTGTATTAGGTCTACACTGCGGTGTCTCCACACGGCAGGTGAAAGTCAATGAATCGACCATCTCTGATGTTCGCGCCACTCGCTTGCATGCTCGCGACTTTCTGCGCCGCCGCCGCCGTGCAATCACCTGATGAAGCGAGCATTCGCCAATTGGAGAACGACCAGGCGACCGCTTGGAACCACCACGATGCAAAAGCGTATGCCACGTTGTTCAGCGAAGAGGGCGATGTCGTCAACGTGCTGGGATGGTGGTGGCAGGGACGGGCGCAAATCCAAAGCAAATTGGAAGCCGCGTTCAGCGTGGTCTTTCGCAACAGCACGCTGACGATTGTCGACGTGAAAACCCGATTCCTGACACCCGACATTGCGGTCGTGCATGTGCGATGGACAATGGCTGGAGCGCTGTCGCCGCCGGGCGTGCCGCCCCCGCGCGAGGGTATTCAGATTCAGGTGGTGCGCAAACACGCCGACGCATGGCTGATCGAAAGCTTCCAAAACACCAATGGAGTGCCGGAGCGACCCTTCCCCCTGGCCCCGACAGGTGCTGCTAATAAACCGTAACCCCTTGATTTGGCGAGGGTGAGCGCCGATCTTGGTTGACACGAGGGGCTGCGCTCCGGACAATCCGCGCCTCCCGTGTGGTGAAGTAGCTCAGACGGTTAGAGCACGGCATTCATAACGCCGGGGTCGAGGGTTCGATTCCCTCCTTCACCACCAAATCCATCAGCGGCGGACCCGTTGCTCGCGTAACGGCAAATACATATGTGCGGTCGACGTGCGCGCGCGGCTAACACGTCGACCGCGTCTCGTGGGCAGCGTCTGCCGCCGCTCACCTACCTTTATGGCGCCAGATCGTCCAACCCGATGATCGAGAGCGGCACGCCTCCACCGGCCGCATCGCGCGCCACCACCGTATAGATTCCGCTGTTGGCAAGGGCCACTGTCAGGGGTCCGATCGCCGCGGCCTTGGAACCGGTGGGCGTCACGCTCACTTCATACGTGCCAGCGTCCAAATCGACATATCCCGTGTCACCCTTGAATGCGACATTGGTAAATGCCGCGGTGGCGTTCGTCAACGCCGTTCCCGGCGCCTGCACATACAGATCGACATTGCCGGCACTCGGTGAGCCATGCACGATGCGCACGCGTGCCTGCGTCGCGACGCGCCGCGGGTCGTCGGTCAGGATCAACGGTTCGATGGCCGCCAGCGGGCCGACTGCGTAGATCGAGTAGGTGTTACCGGCGGCAAGCGTCGCGTCGGCATTGATCGCGATGACGCCATTGTTGCCGACCGGCGTAACCTTCAAGTTGTAGGTCGCCGCCGGCACATCTAAAAACGGCGTAGCGTTCGGAAACGTCAGCGAATCCACCAACGGCGCAGCGAAGTTGTCATTGGCAATCACCTGCACGGTGGGTGCGTCCGCAGAGCCATGAATGACGCGCACGCGCGCCGGAGTAGTCTTATCGAGCAGGCGCAGGGTACTGCCGCTGGCCGGCACCGCCAGCAGCGAGATCGGCGAGGATCCCGGTCCCGTGTTCTGCAACGCAGCCACCAGCAGATCACTCCCGCCCGCGAGCGCCACCGTTCCCGAGTCGAAAATCACAGGCGCATTGGCGCCGGCCGGCGTGACACGGATCTGATAGTCGCCTGCCGGCACGGTTGCGGCCGCGAGCGATTCTTTGAAGGAGACGCTGCCCACCGGCGTGCTGGATGCCAGATCCGCGCCGGGCGCGGTGACATACACGGCAACAGCCGGTGCGGCAGGCGCCGCGTGCACGACTTGCAGACGCACGTTGGCGCTGGACACTGCCGAAGTCTCACGCGTGATCACCAGAGGCTCGATCGAGGCCACCGTATTGACCGCCATGACTGCGTAAACACCGCCGGCAGCGAGGGTGATATCGGCGGGTCCGATTACGGTGGGACGCGCAGTGCCGGGTAGTCTGCCACGCACGACGACATTGAGCGCCCCTGGCTTCGCTGCAATCGCATCACTCGCCTTGCCATAGTCCAGATTGTTGATGGCAGAACTGCCGTTCAATTCCACATCGACGGCCGGCGCATCCGGGGCGGCATGCACGACCCGCACGGAGGCATTCGCCGGCGCGATAGTTTGTTTGTTACTGCCGCTGCATGCGCTCAACAGTAACGCGGCGAGCGCGCCTGCTGCATACAAATTGAGTCTGTTGATCGATGGTTTCATCGTGGTCTCCAAGGAGGGTGTGATCCGGCAGCTTGCCGTCGAGGGCGCCATTGCCCCGACCAACAGCTCGGAAAAACCCACCGCGTGGATTCAACGAAATGATCAGCTGCTGAATTGATCAGCCGCTATTGGCAAGCGCTGCGATGCGCGATCGATCCGACACCACCACCCCACCGGGACGCTCGAGGGTCACCGCGAACATCAAGGGCACGCCGACATTGAGATTTGCCTTGATGGCATCAACCTAGCGGTAAGCATGGGCCCTTGCAGGAGCCCCGCTAGCCATCGGCGCTCTGTTTCAACCGACGATGAGTCCTTGCCAGAGCCAAGACGCAGATAACGATCAAGACGGGTATCGCGAGCCCCACCGCCAAATCCGGATCGACGGCCACCTTGCTCGCTTTAAGCGCCTTCGCTAGGTAGCCCGTCAGGCCCGCGAGGTAGTAAACGATGGCCACCACCGACAACCCTTCCACGGTTCGCTGCAGCCGGAACTGGAGTTCGGCACGCCGGTTCATCGCGGCCAGCAGCATCTGGTTCTGATGCTCTCGGACAATGTCGACCCGCGTGGAGAGGAGAGAGGAGGCCTGCGAAACCCGCTCGGAGAGTTGCTGCAGGCGTTGCGCGAGACTTACGCAAGTTGCAACTGCGGGGCTGAAGCGCCGCTGCATGAATTCTTCGATGGGCTGCAAACCGGGCAGTCGGGTTTCGCGCAGCTCGCTGATGCGTGTTTTGACCAGCTCGTGATAAGCGCGCGCGGCATTGAATCGAAATTGAGTTGCCGAGACGCTCTTATGCACGCCTGCCGCAAGTTGCGTGAGTTCGCGAAGCATTGCGTCATCATCCGCACCCGGTTGCGCCATTTTTTTGGTCAAGTCAGCCAGCGTCCGTTCCATCGCGGCCACCTGCGGTGCGTAGTCGCGCGCAAGCGGCAATGCCAGCAGCGCCATCATGCGGTAGGTCTCAATTTCGAAAAGTCGCTGCAGCATCCGTCCCGCTTGGCGCGGTGTGAAGCTCCGGTTCAACACCAGGAAGCGACCGAATCCACGACCGTCAATCTTGAAATCCGTGTATGCCTGCCCCGCGCCGTTGCCGATATCGCTGCCGACGACGACATTGCTGCCGAAATGAGCTGCGAGGAGATCCGTGTTCAGGGTCACGTCTGCGAACGCGAGCATTTTGACGTGGGCCGCAAAGATCGTGCGTCCCGGCACCGCGGCCAACCACCCCGCCGGCAACCGATTCACGGGTGGGTCGCTGAACGGTGTCGGACTGCGCCCGGGAGTCACGAAGGTGTAACCGGAGAATTCTCCATGGCGTTCCCACTTGATGCGAAGCGTACCCAGATCTGCGGTGAAATGATTCGCGCTCGGTGCCGGTGATGCGACGCCATGCGCCGTACACAGCGTGGTGAGATGCAGTCGCTCCTGGTCGCGATCAGCGGGATCAATCAACACCGCGACGTAGGAGGTTCTGGAAGGCGTTTCCAGCGCTTCTGGCGGCCTCGCGTGGACTTCTTCGGCAAGAATGGTCCTATCCCGATGGTCTGGTGGCAGGTGATTCCAATCAGGCAGGTCTGTGGAGGTCATCATGCGTCCCGCCATTGCAGAGCGCCGGCATAGCGGCGTATCGATTTACCGTTGGCGCCGAGCGCGAACAGGTGGATCCAGCGATTCTCGATCAGATCGCGGACGCGTTCATGCTGTTCGATGATCCGAGTGATCGCCATCTCTGGAGCCTCGATGATCACATTCAGTCGTAACGGCTCGTGGATGAATCGCGTGCCGTCATGGACGGACTGCCACGGCAGCCCGACCTTTAGATCCCCGGCATTGCCTTGCAGTACGCCCAGCTGGCCCACCACGTTGTGAAGCGTTTTGTTGCCGCTGCCGAAGGCGCGATTGTTGACGGTCGAGCCGTAGTACTGCAGGTTGATCCAGCTGGCGACGATCATCGGTGCGGTCATGATCAACTCCAGAACCTGGAAGCGGTCGTCGTCTTGCCAGTCATAAGTGTGTAAAAACGCGCGCCCGTGAAGATTCATGCCGCGAGTGCGTTCGCGTGGCGCGGCGATGAAGACGGCGTTGCCCGCCAGCCCCCATTCAGGGCGCACTTGTGACCAGTCGCGGCTCCTATGAGTCACCTGTGAGTGAAGGCGCGGTGTTTCGAGGATACCCAACGATGGCGACCGTTCTTTGCGCGCAAGACAGGAGGCGCTCTCCAGCCAGAGCGCCAATTGCGCCAGGTCCGCACTGTGCGAAGACGGTGCGAGATCCAGGTCATAGAGGTGCAACGCATCGGTGGTGGTGTCGTGAAGACCGGCAACGAACCAGGCGTCGCATGGAATGAAAATGCCACGCGGTTCCAGACCGGCCCGCACGCTTGGATCATTGAGGATCGCGGCGGCAACGCGTACGTTGGCTTCGCCGGTGTGCCCGCCACAGGCGCCGCAGTCAAGAGCGGACGCGTGCGGATTGTTGACCGTGGTGCTGCCGTGGCCGGCCAGCAGAACCAGCGGCGCAAAATCCGCGGTCAATGACATCGCGCGCAACACCGCCTCGGCCATATCGATACGCTGACCGGCGTCAAAACCCGTCATTCGTTTGCCGATGAGGCGCGGCTCCAGACGCGGTCCGATCCGACCAATGACCTGTGCATCGAGCCCATCGATATTCGGGTCTTGAACTGGCCGGCTCAGTCCTGCGCTATCGCCCAGAATCTTGCCTGCGAACAACAGTCCCAGGGTTTCCACATACGTGAACGAGGAGACGGCGGAGAGCTTGAAGGCCTTCCACGCTTTGGCAGCGCGTCGGCGCAGCAGTCGCAAATTCAGGATCCGGGCTTCTTGCGGTGGGGATGCCCCAGCTACTGCTTCGCAGACGACGAAGGCAGGCGTGAGCAAGACCGGGCACTGCGCACCGCCAGTCTGCCGTCCGATGGGGACGTATTCGATCGGGAAACCAAAGAAGCCGGCAAAGCCGAACGTCTGCGCCTGCGGGCAGATGCTTTCCAAGGCGCGCCGATAGGTTTCCGATCGTACATCGATGCAGAAGGCCGCCTGCAGCGGCCTGCGATCATCGACGCTCGACACTGAGGACGTCGCGATGTTAGCTGCAAGACTCGATAGCAGCCGACGTTGAAAGGCGGCCTCGTAGGCTTCCTGCAGAATCAGGTCGATCGCCAGATCCGGATCCTCACCCAGGCGCTCATCCTGCGGGTCGACCGACGCGGCTGCCATGGCATGGCCCCAGGCGATAGCGAAGTCCGCATCCTTGCGCTCTTGATACAACGCGTAACCCCAGGCGAGGCGGATCGCCAATACTTGTACCAGCGTGTCATCTTGGCGACCAACCAATTCGTGATTCCAAACCTGATAGCGTGCATACGCTGCCCAACCGCCAATATCCAACAGCGCGCGATGCAAGTATTCCTCGATCGCCCGCTGCGGAATGCCCAGCGTCTGGATGACGGTGGTGATGGTCGCGATGGGGTTGTCCGGCAGCCCCGCAATCGACTGGCGAAAATTCCTGATACCCATCGCTTCGGGGTTGCGATCGTATTGCATCGATGCGCGCCATGCGGCATAGGGACGCAGATGCCGCCACGGCAGGCGCCACGCGGCTTGTCCTTCATCAAAATAGGCGGCACACCACTTGGAAATCTCATCAATCATGAAGGCGGTACGCGATGCCTGCCGGTCGCCGTGCGCGAGGTGATCGAGAACCTCGGCCACCGTGGCGACAGCGGCGCCGGGAGGAGATTTCTGCGCCGGACTGCGCAGGATCGCTTGCTTGAGCAGCGTGGTCGAGACGATCCCGGGCGAGCAGTCGGGATCGCGTTCCAGCGCGAGATCCAGATCCTGATCCTGGATGATCTGATCGTGGATTGCCTGGCGATAGAAGCCGCGCGGCATGAGCATGTTCAGTTTCGCGATACGCCGCAAGGTGGCGCAGGTGGCGGCGAAACTCTGCCTTGTAAATCCCAGGAAAGGGTTCACCGCCACGAAATGCTTGAGCGGCCACAGTGGCGCGATCTTATTGCACGCATTGACGATCGCAGTGACCATTGCCGCAGCATTCGCCTGTGATACTTCGCACGTCTTGGCAGGTGCCGTCGATGAATCCCGCTGCAGTTTTGAGAGTGCTGTCATACGAATGTGCTGGTGTCCGGGGCGCGCCGCACCGGCGTAGGCCAGTAGCGCAGTACCATCCGGTTCATCCAGGTGTTGACATAGAAACCGTTGCTCGTATGCACGTACAGTGCTTGCCACGTCGGTCGACTGGCATAGTGGGGCAGAATATTCTGCAGCACGGTGATGCCGGCGAATGCCGCGACGATGAAGCCGATGAGAGCCAGATCAGTGGGTCCGCGAAGCACGATCGCCGGCGGTAACGCCCCGCTGAACAGCCATTCCGCAACCCACTGCAGTCCAAAATAGCCCATCGCTACTGCTGCGGCGAGTGCGAGCGTGCGCGTCAGTACGTATTCATTGGGTCGCTCATCGATGGCGTTGGCAACCATGTGGGCGAGGCCCAACATCACGATCGCGCCGAGGGCAAACACCCCAGGATGTTCGAATACACTCACGCCGAAGAGGGCGCCGACACTGACGGCAATCCCTGCGAGGAGCGCGATGGCGATCAGCAGGCGGGCCGGGTGGGGCGGCCCGCTCGGACTGGGCGACCACGATGCACGCGCCAGATCGATGATGCTGCCCGAGGAAAGGAATGCATGCGCCTTGTAGAGCGAGTGGGCCAGGATGTGCAAGAGGGCTGCGGAGAAGGCACCCAATCCGCATTGCAGCAGCATGAAGCCCATTTGCGCGATGGTCGAGTAGGCGAGGGACGCCTTGACGGAAGTCTGGGTCAACATCACGACAGAACCAAACAGCGCGGTGAAGGCGCCGACTACCACCAGCGCTTCCAACGACGGAGTGGAGAGCGAGATGATGCCTGCAAATCGCAACACCAGGAAACCACCGGCGTTGATGACACCGGCGTGCAGCAGCGCCGACACGGGCGTGGGGGTTTCCATCACTTCGGTCAGCCAGCCATGGAAGGGGAACTGCGCTGATTTGAGCACTGCCGTGCCTACCAGGAGCATGGCAATGGCGTGGAACGTAGCAGGAACGGCGCCGGCCCCCGAAAGCTGCCGGCGCCTGAGAAAAGGGTAGCGTAATCCAGGCTCCCGAAGGATCGGTAGATCAAGGCGGCTGCCGTGAGCAAACACAGATCCCCCAGTCGGCTCGCCAGAAATTTTTTGCGCGCGGCCAGGACGGCGGCCTGTCGATCGGGGTAGAACAACAGCAAGTGATGCAGCCCCAGGCTAGTCGCAAACCACGCGATCGCAAACTGCAGGAGATTGCCCGAGATGATCAGCAGCAGTACCGCGCCCACCGTCACGCACAGCCATTTGGTAAACCGACCCTGCCCGGGATCTCCCGCCAGGTAGTTCCGGCTGTAGCGAACCACGATGGTCCCAACGAAGGCGACGAGCAGGAGCATGCTGGCCGTCAAGCCATCCAAGTACAAACCAAATCCCACGCCGGCCACCCCGAGCGTGCCGGTATTGAGACAACCCTGCATGGCAATCGCGACGGCAGCGAGCACGGCGACCAGCAATGCGGTGCACAGCGCCGCGAACGCCGAACTGGTCATGCGGCGCGGTTCTCGATCCGCGAGATTTGCCGGTACGCAGCCCACCGCCAACACGGCGAGAGGGGCGAGCGCGACGAGCCAGGCAAGAGGTTGCATGAGGATGAAGATATCGGACTTGAGGAGATTACAAAAATACAAAGATTGAAAGATATCGTTCGTTTTTGTAAATTCACTCAAATGGAACGGATCAACTATCATCATCTGCGCTACTTCTGGGCCATTGCACATGCCGGCAGTCTGACGCGGGCCGCCTCGCGGCTGCATCTGTCGCAGTCGGCGGTCTCGGTGCAACTGGGCAAGCTGGAACAGCAGTTGGGCCATCGGCTGTTCGAACGTACCGGCAAGCGGCTGATACTGACGGAGGCCGGCCGGATCGCACTGGATTATGCGGACACCATCTTTGAATCCGGCGAGGAACTGGTGGCCA
The DNA here is from genome assembly GCA_031394735.1 of Pseudomonadota bacterium. Classification (GTDB taxonomy): domain Bacteria; phylum Pseudomonadota; class Gammaproteobacteria; order Steroidobacterales; family Steroidobacteraceae; genus TMP-86. The sequence goes on from JANMXI010000095.1 coordinate 11,257, forward strand.
CGTTGTCGGGCCGACCGGTGGCGAATCGACGCGTGTTACGGGTGGGGGCGATCACCACACTGTCGCGCAATTTCCAACTCGAGTTCCTGCGGCCGATCCTTGCCCGCGCAGACGTTGCACTGAGCGCCCGCTCGGGTTCAATGGGCGAACTCCTGGCGTTGATCGAAGCACATGCGCTCGATGTAGTGCTGGCCAACAGCGCGCCGCGTCCGGATCCACGCACCGACCTTCGCAGTTACCTGTTAAAGCGCCAGCCCGTCAGCCTCGTGGGCCGCCGGCGAAAGCCTGCGCGGCGCTTTCGCTTCCCGGAGGACTTGAGAACCGTACCCATCATCCTGCCCAGCAAGGAAAGCGAGATTCGTCTTGCGTTCGATCGGATCTTGGACGAGGCAGAGGTCGTTCCAGTCATTCAAGCGGAGGTGGACGACATGGCGCTGCTACGCGTGCTCGCCAGAGAAAGTAGCGGCGTCACCCTCGTGCCTTCCATCGTCGTGCGGGACGAGTTGGCCGATGGAGTGCTGGTCGAGCATTGTGCCATCGCGGATTTGACCGAGAGCTTCTACGCGATCGTGCAGCGCAGACGGTTTCCCAATCCGGTGGTCGCAGAGCTTCTGACGCAGTATGTCGGGAAGCGCAAAGCGTAGATGTGATGCAGGCGTTGCACGCACTGGTGGTGTGCCGATCGCGCGGTAGTCAGCGACGCAGCAGTACTGCCTCAATTGCTGAGACTCGTCGAGTGCTGCAGTTGCACGGATACGGTGGTGCCACTACCGGCGTTTCTCCGCACGGCGAGCGCGCCGCCGAGCGCAGCCACCCGTTCCCGCAGACCGAGTAACCCGAGGCAACCCGCCTTCGTTAGAGAAGCCTCCTCGATCCCAATGCCGTCGTCGATGACATTCAGCGTGATCGTATCGCTGTCGGCACGAAGTATGATGTCCACGCGAGAAGCCTGCGCGTGCCGAGCTACGTTGGTTAGTGCTTCTTGGGCAGTACGGAAAAGGATCAACCCGGTGGCCTCGTCTAGTGCGGGGAAGGGTGCGATCTCGGTCACGTGAATGTTGAGCCTGGAAATCCCGGCGAAATGCCGTGCATGGTCCTTGATCGCCAGCGCCACGCGCAGGTGGCCAAGGGCCGATGGCCATAATCCGTGGGCGATCTGCCGGGTGGCGTTCATGCAATGATCGATCGCATCAGCAAGTTCACGGCATGCTTGACCGACACCTGCTCGACCGGATGACTGCGCTTGCAGATGGTCCAGGCCAAGCTTCATGGCGAACAGGTCTTGCGCAATGCCCTCGTGCAGCAATTGCGCGCTCGCGCGGCGCTCTTCCTCACGAACCGTCTCGAGTCGCTGAGCGAGATCGCGCACGCGCCGGTATGACTCGCTCAGTTCTGTGACGTCGGTGGCGAGGGCGTAGAATCCTGTCACACGGCCGTCGCGCAGCTTCGGCACGTATTCAAGGTGGTTGTGGCGCACAGATCCATCCGGTTCCACATCAATTTGTTCATGCGAATGCCTCGCGCCGGTAAGAGCGATTTCCATGTGGGGTTTGAATCGGAGATAGCGCTGCGGTTCCAGAATGTCCTCGCAGCGTTTGCCGACGATCACCTCGGCGGAAACGTGGAAATGGGTCGTTGCGACACTATTCGCGAATTGCAGCGTCGTATCGGCATTCCAGACGGTGATCCGTGCCGGCACGCTGTCGAGGATCGCGCGCTGGTCATCTTGGGCGAGGCGCAGAGCGTCAGTGAGCTGCCTCTGCAGCGTGATATCGACAAAGGTCACCACAACAGCACTGGGCTGCGCCTTCGGAGCGGCAAACACCGGCTGCGAATTGATGCTAATCTAGCGTAAACCCGCCGCCGGCGTTCGAACCCCCATGATTTGATTGTGGATCGGTTGCCCGGTTCGCAGCGTCACCATGGCCGGATGCTCGGAGCCTGGAAAGGGCGTGCCGTCCTCCCGAATCGCCTGCCAGTTAGGGTCCATCGACGCCTTGCTCAGAAGCTGATCGCGACTTAAGCCCAGAATCCTTTCGGCCGCGGAATTGGCGTCGACTATTTGTCCGTTTTGTGGCTGAAACACCAAACCTTCCGACATCGCCAGGAAAATACTGCGCAAGTGCGCTTCGCTTAGGTTGAGTCCTCGGTCACGGGATGCGTTCAAGATGGGCTCGTGAGGGGAGTGTTGCTTTGCACCTGAAGCGCAGTGTGGCCCCCTCCTGACGGGCGTCAATTATTTCTTTTGACTGGCGCTTCTCGCCTTTAAATCAGCGGCTGGACTGCGCGCGCCAGCAGCCAATCCCTAACCGCGCTTGCGCTGTGCGATGAGCCGATCCTCGGGCGTCCGGCCGCGCCGAAGCGAAAACCGCTCTTCGAACAGCGGCGTTCTGCTCTTGCCTCGGTACCAGGAGATCAGCAGCGGCACCTTGGCCGCCCGGAACAATCCCAGCTGCGGACAGCGGCGGCTGGTTTCTCGGGCCAGCGCCCGGATGCGCGACAACGGTTCGCGCGTGTCCAGCCGTAGATCGAAATTCAGCTGTTCGTACTTTGGCTGAAGATGCAGGTCGAAGAAAAAGCCGCGGATGTCGATGAGCGAGCGCATTTTGGTGGACAGGTTGGCATACTGAAATTTCTGATCACGCGCGACGACAGTGATGGTAATCGCAGTGCAGCCGGCCAATGCCGCCAATTGCGCATGCACGGGCGTCCACCCGCGTGAACGGCCGCGAAGCTCTGGCGGATCGCCGATGTCGAAGCCTTCCGGTTCGTCGAACATGATCGAGGGCTGGCTTTCGAATTGCGCCTCCACGCGCATGTGCTCGTAGGACCGGGTGGTCACCTCGGAAACGCCGATGTAGTCCGGATATCTGACTTTCTCTTTCATGGGGCACCCTATGGCTCGAGAGGTTGCGTCGCAGGATAGACCGCTGGCACCCTCTAAGGAAAGGCCGATGGGCGCCAGTAATGTCTGCCTACCATCCGTTGCTTCAAATGTGACCAAGAGCACATTCCTCCATTTTTGACTACGGTAAATGAAATCCAGGCCGATCACTTGATCGCTAACGAAGGCAACAGGTTTCCAAATGACCGTACCCAAAGCTCGTTGTGGGGCTTGCAGGACTGATATCGTCCTACCCGACTTTACAATGGCATTCCAGCCCATTATCGATATCGAGACGTCGACGGTGTACGCCTACGAAGCGTTGGTGCGCCCGACCGCGGGAGGTAGTGCCGCGGACGTATTGCGATTGATCACCGAAGAGAATCGATATGCGTTCGACCAGGCGTGCCGGGTCAAGGCCATCACGCTGGCTGCTCGCCTGGAAATGCAAACTCTGCTGAGCATCAATTTTCTTCCCAACGCGGTTTATCAGCCAGCGGCCTGCCTTCAAAAGACATTTGAGGCAGCCGAGCGTGCTCAGTTCCCGTTACATCACCTGATGTTCGAGGTGACGGAAAATGAGCCCGCGCGCGACGTCGCTCATCTGCAAAACATTTTCAGTGAATACAAGCGCCATGGGATGATTACTGCGATCGATGATTTCGGAGCCGGGCATTCCGGCCTGAACATGCTTGCCGATTTCCAACCCGATGTCATCAAGATAGACATGGCGTTGACACGTGCGATCAACAATGATTCAACCCGGTACAAAATCGCCAACGCGATCATTCGGTTGTGTGAAGACCTGAGCATTTCGGTTGTCGCGGAAGGTGTTGAAACGATCGAAGAAGCCATAACCTTGCGCGATCTGGGGGTGCGCCTGTTCCAAGGCTACCTGTTTGCCAAGCCGGCCGTGGAGCAGTTGCCTCGTATCGCAGAGTTGATTGTTGATCGGGTCCGGAAGGCGCAAGCCTCGCATCAGCGCGCGCGATTCTCTGCGTAGGCGTTGCCTAGTTCCATTTTGAATGACATCATCGGCAAACGTATTTCCACCCGGTATGGCGTTTTTTGGAGCAAGGTGTTTCGATGGTGATGGCAGTCGTCATGATCAACGTGAATGTGGATGAAACCAGTCGCGTTGCGTCGCAGATATCAGAGCTACCCGGCATTTCCGAAGTGTATTCTGTCGCCGGAAATTACGATCTGGTGGCGATCATGCGGGTCAAGGACAATGAATCCGTCGCTGATCTGGTGAGCGATAAGATCCGCAAGGTGCACGGCGTGGCACGCACCGAAACGCTGATCGCCTTCCGTGCATATTCGAGATACGATTTGGAAGGCTTTTTCAGTCTGGACTGAACCGTCGCATCACCGCTCCCGTGGTATCCGCTGACGGCGGCATCCAAAGTTATGAGCTGCCGATCGGAAATCACTTTACGGTTCCCCGCATCTTGCGTAAAACTTGCGCGATGTTGATTCTTGTCGCAGGTGGAACAGGAATGCTCGGCGCGCCCGTCGTACAGCGATTGCTCGCGGGCGGAGCCCGCGTTCGCGTATTGACGCGCCGCGCAGGGAACGACACGGGTTTAAGCAACACCAACGCTGAAATTGTCAGCGGCGATGTGACGGCTCCGGCGACATTGGGGGCCGCACTGCGCGGATGCGACGCGCTGCATGTCAGCCTGCGCGGCGCTAACGATCCCGCCAGCTATGAGGCGGTTGAAAATCGTGGCCTCGCTGCGTTGCTACATTGCGCCAGAGACCAGGGCGTGCGTCACGTTTCGTATCTATCCGGGGCGGGACGGGTGCAGGGCAGCGAGACGCTGCTGCCCGTCGCGACGAAGTTGGCAGCCGAAGCGTTGGTCAAAAATTCCGGGATGCCCTATACGATCTTCCGCGCAACCCATTTCATGGAGTCTCTGGACCTCTTCATCCGCAAGAAAGCCGCGACCATTCTGGGTGCCCAGCCGCATCGCTATCACTACCTGGCTGCAGAGGATTTTGCGACCATGGTGTTGCATGCAATCGAGCGGCCGCCAGTCGCCGGGCGGTTGCTGTATGCGTTTGGTCCGGAACGGTTCACGATGCGCGAGGCGCTGGAGAAGTACATGGCGGTGATGTATCCAGGAGGCCGCATCCAGACCCTGCCGTTGCCCATCGCGCGCTTTATCGCGCGCCTGACCGGCAATCGCGACCTGCAATTTGCGACGTTGCTGTTCGAAGGATTCGCGGCAATCGGCGAGGACGGTGATCCGCAGGAAGCGAATGAGTTGCTGGGCACTCCGCAAACGCGGCTTGACTCGTGGCTCACAGGCCGTGTCGGGGCATGAAGCCGCTGTCCTTGCTGGAACGATTGCAAGCCGTTCGACGCGGCGGTCCGTTGATCGATGCTGTGGCGCTCGCGCAGAGACCTCAGGGGTTGCAGGAGGCGTACGCGATTGCCGCTGCGCTCCACACACCGGACACGGAGATCGGCGGCTATAAGATTGGCGCGACCAGCGCGCGGGGCCGACAACTGCTCGGATTGGCGGGGCCCTTTTATGGCAGGGTTGTCAAAGACACGTTGACCCGGTCTCCCGCCAGCATTCGTCTCGGTGGTCGGACGCTGGCACTGGAACCTGAAATCGGCTGCCAGATGGGCGTTGGTTTACCCGCTCGTGGCACACCCTACAGCCGGGGTGAAGTCGCTGCGTCAGTGCGGCGCGTCTTGCCGCTCATCGAACTTAATTGTCCGAGTTTCGCCGCTCCTTTTGAAGTGGGAGGGCTGTGCCTGATCGCCGACAATGGAGTGAATGTTGGCGCAGTGACCGGTTATCCCGGCTCCAGCGGACTGAATGTCATCGGCGCAAGTCGCGTCGAGGTGCGGGTCAACGGCGGGGCGCAGGTGCGCGGCGCGCCGCGTTCGAACAGGCCGACTATATGTTTGCCTATCCGGGTGATCCGTCTGTCGATGAACTCGAATCGGCGCACCACCTTAAATTGTTTCAGCTGCTCAGCGCCGGGCACGACTGGCTCGACCTCGCCACGTTCCGCCGCTGCGGCATTCCCGTGGCGAGCAATGCCGGCAGTAATGCGGTGAGCACAGCCGAGCATGCGGTGTTGTTGATGCTCGCGCTACTGAAGCAATTGCCGCGGCACCATCAGGCCACGGTCGGCGGTGCATGGCCTGGCATGGCGAACACGATGCAACTGCGCGAGTTACGCGGCAAAGTGGTCGGATTGGTGGGCTTCGGGAACATTGCCCAACACGTGGCGCGCCGGGTGCACGCCTTCGACGCCCGCGTTTTGCATACCAAGCCGAGTCGGGCCGAGCCCGAGATCGAGCGGTCCTTCGAGGCGGGCTATCGTGTGCTCGATGAACTCCTCGCCGAGAGTGACATCATCAGCCTGCATGCTCCGTTGCGGCCGCAATCGCGCAGCATGATCGACGCACGTGCGCTGGCGCGCATGCGCCCCGGTGGTTGGCTGATCAATACCGCGCGCGGCGCGCTCGTTGACGAAGGCGCGCTCGTCGACGCACTTCGCAGTGGACACCTTGCCGGTGCGGGGCTGGACGTTTTCGCACACGAGCCGGTCGATCCGGACTCGCCTTTGTTGCGCTTGCCCAATGTCGTGCTGACTCCGCATATCGCCGGCGCGACGCGCGACACGTGGACTCACCGAATGGCGGCGGCCTGGGTCAATGTGAGCCGTGTCGAGGCGGGGTTGCCGCCGTTGTCGTTGATTGGTGGAGCGTAGGCATTCGGAACTACAGCCGTGCGCGCTGCTTCCAATCGCTGATTGTTACCTGGCAGCAGGCGGTCCATCACCTAGATGAGATTGTTGCGCCGATAATTCAATACTTGCAGAGGGCAATGATGAATAGGCGACCGGCACCTCATGCTAACTTGCGCTCGTCCGAATTCGTCAATTCACACTATCTGGACTCAAGAAGCAAGGATGCCTGTCGCCAGCATACTCAGTCGGGAACAGCGCGGCATCGATGCGCCTCAAGTTCGGGTGGAAGTCGATATCAGCGCTGGACTCCCTGCCTTCAATATCGTGGGATTGCCAGAGGCAGTGGTCAAGGAGAGCAAGGATCGCGTGCGCGCGGCACTCACCAATTCCAATTTTCAATTCCCGTCAGGGCGCATCACCGTCAATCTGGCGCCTGCTGACCTGCCCAAGGAAGGTGGCCGATTCGAGCTCCCGATCGCCATCGGAATCCTGATCTCGTCCGGACAATTGACAGATGCTCATTCCGAATTGCAGGGCTGTGAACTCTACGGCGAACTGTCGTTGGGTGGGGAACTGCGGCCGATCAAGGCCATGTTGCCCGCGGCTTTAGCCGCTTCGGTTGCGCTACACCCTGTGATTGTACCTTTCAGCAACGCTGCCGAAGCTGCGCTCGTCAAGGATTGCAAAGTGATCGCGGCGCAGCACATTTTGCAGGTGTGTGCTCATTTCAGAAACGCCAGTCGCCTTCCGCTTTATCCAGCGGAGTTGCTTGACTCGACTGTGCCGGTGCTGCCCGATTTGTGTGATGTACGGGGACAGCCGTACGCTAAGCGCGCTTTGGAAATCGCCGCCGCCGGTCAGCATAGTTTGTTGTTGATAGGATCGCCGGGTGCGGGCAAGAGCATGCTCGCACAGCGGCTGCCGGGGATCATGCCACCAATGAACGACTTGGAAGCAATGGAAGTGGCAGCGCTGCGCTCGATTGCGGGCCGTCCTCTGAAGCCGAGTGAATGGCGCGTGCGGCCATTTCGCTGCCCGCATCACACTGCCTCGGCCCCCGCTCTTGTTGGAGGAGGCGTCCACCCGCGACCGGGAGAGATTTCCTTGGCCCATAACGGCGTTTTGTTTCTCGATGAACTTCCTGAATTCGAGCGGCGCGTCTTGGAAGTCCTGCGCGAACCGCTTGAGGTAGGCGCCATTACGATTTCGCGCGCTGCGCATCAGGCGGAATTTCCGGCACGCTTCCAATTGATCGCGGCAATGAACCCGTGTCCCTGTGGCTATCTCGGTGACACAATCGGTGGTTGCTGCTGCAGCGCTGATCAGGTGCAGCGCTATCGCAACCGCATTTCGGGTCCATTGCTCGATCGTCTGGATCTGCACGTGCATGTCTCACGGGTAGAGTTCAAGAACCTGCGCGAGCAACGTGGCAGGAGCGAAGGCAGCGCAGAGGTTGCCGCGCGAATCATGCGGACGCGGGATATACAGATACGGCGGCAGGGAATCTGCAACGCACTCCTGGATAATGCGGCAGTGGAGCGTTATTGCACGCCGAACGCTGCTGGCTTGGGTGTCCTGGAACGGGCCATGCAGCAATTCGGCTTGTCGGCTCGCGGTTACCACCGCGTCTTGAAGGTGGCGCGCACGATCGCTGATATGAGTGGCAGGCTGCAGCTTGACCTTGCGAACGTCTCCGAAGCGCTGGCGTTGCGGTCGCTGGATCGGCAGCGGCTGAATTGACATGGGACTCGCCACCGGCGTGGCTTCCGTATTGCATAACGGGTTCTGTTGCGACCAGTATCTATTTTGGGCCCTCAAAAGTGGACGGCGCATCGATCTTGTCGTCGAAGGTCAGTGATCAGGCCTCGTAGACATTCCGACCGCCGGTGACGGTGCGCACGATCTTGATGTCCTTGATGGATTCCACCGGCACCTTGTGCGGGTCCTTGTCGAGAATCACGAAGTCGGCGAGTTTGCCGATGGTGATCGACCCTTTGATGTTCTCCTCGTGGGAGGCGTATGCGCCGTTCAGCGTGTTGATGCGGATCGCTTCGTCCACGCTCACCCGCTGATTGACTCCCCACTTCTCGCCGTTCCATCCCGTGCGCGTGACCATGCCCTGGATGCCCATCAGCGGCGCGAACGGTCCGGGCGAGAAGTCAGAGCCCGCCGCAGGCGTAATGCCGGCGTCGACGAACGAGCGGTACGCCATGCTCCGGCGCATGAGGTCCTCGCCGTAGAAGTGGAATTTGTCTGCGTTGTAATAGGCGTAGGTCGTGAACGGCATCGGCACTGCGCCAACTTGTTTGATCCGTCTGACAAGATCGTCGTTGATCAGCGTGCAGTGCGTGATCTTGGGCCGCGCGTCCGCGACCGGAAACGCCTTTTGCGCGCGCTCGATGGCAGTCAGCGTTGCATCGATCGCCACGTCGCCATTGGCGTGGCAATTGATCTGGATTCCTGCTCGGTGGACTCGCTCCACCCAGGCGTCCAGTACTTCCTGCGTTTCGGTGAGGTTGCCCTTGTACCCGTCCTTTCTGCCGGGGTAGGGGATGCTGAGCGCCATCGTGCGCTCGGAGAATGAACCGTCCACGGTGTGTTCCATGGTCGCGCCGATGCGCAACCATTCGTCGCCGAGACCGGTGTGTGTGCCCGTCGCGATCATCGACTCGAGCGCATCGCGACCGAGTTGGTAGTTCACGCGGTGCAACAGGCCACCCCGCGCTCGAACTTCCTGCAAGGAGGCGAGCGGACCGGATTCGTGGTGCACGCTGGTGAGACCGTAACGCACGAACTGCTTGGAGATGTGCGCCATGCCGTCCTGGCTGCGCTTGCGCGCTTCCGCATCGCTGAACGCTGGTCTCATGCCCGCAGCACGCAGTTTCGCCAGCGCCTGATCAGTCACGCGGCCATTGAGATTGCCCGCGGCATCCTTGTCGTAAGTGCCGCCTGGTGGATTGGGCGTATCGCGTGTGACGCCCGCCAATTCAAAGGCTTTGCTGTTGTAGTAGCTGGTGTGGCCGCCGCGGTGATGAACCGCGACAGGATGTTCACGCGAAACGCTGTCGAGATCCTGGAGGGTGATGGGGCGCTTATCCTTCACCTTCGTGTCGTCATAGAAAAAACCCTCGACCACGTAACCGGGCGGTGTACGACTCGCCTTCTCGCGCAGCTTGTCGACGATGCTCGCAATGGTGACGAACTCAACGTCGAAGGGATTGCCGACGAGCACCTCGAACAGCAGGACTTCTCCGACCGCGTGGTTGTGACAGTCGATGAATCCGGGGACGACCGTCATCCCTTGTGCATCGATGACGCGGGTATTGCGACCCACAAGGTTGCGGACCTCCGCGTTGCTGCCGACGCCCACGATGCGATCGGCCCTGATCGCAATGGCGTCGGCCGTTGGCTGCGCACGGTCGACGGTGTAGACGCTTGCGTTCAGAATGACGAAGTCGGCTTCGCGAATCGACGCGTCGATCGCAGCACGCAAATAGGAGGGGACTGTGGCGGCGGCGAGGCCTGCGCCTGCCAATCCAACAAAATCGCGACGGGAGAAACGTGTCATTAGGCATTCCTAAGCGAGTCTGTAGAGCCTGTTATCGTCTCACATCCGTGGTCATTTCGAATACTGCCGTGCGCGTCCGTTCTTTCAGGCAGTGCGCGACATTGACGACGAATTCCGGTATCGGCTTCACACCAGTAGGTCTGACCGATGCTCTCTGCACTTTCAATGGGAACGCACGATGGGTGGGTCCAAGCCATGACACTTTGCTTCGCGGCGATCCGGATTTCGATAGGCCCGCTTGTCTCGTGATGGGCGGCAGCGCCGACATCAAGTGGACCCGCCTCGAGGTTAGCCTGTTCGTCACCATTCTGCTCAATCAGCACAGGGTGCTGCAGCAACCGAATATCGCATTGGTCGAATACTGAATGACAGTGAAGCCACGGAATGTTGGGTTGAGCGCATCTTATTCGCTCTAGCGGCTTGCCTATTCTGTTTTGGAATCAATTTGAAGCCAATGTAGTTCGCTGTGGCGCCAAGCTCTGAGGCAATAGTTGCGCGCGCGCGCCTGTTCACGCGTGCGAACTAGTCAAAATGAGCGTTGCTTCTCATTGTCGACAAGGGATTCGGTGCGCCTTGCGCTCGCCCGGGACAACGAATTGCCCTATAAGTGGCGCGTTATGTCAGAAATAATGCCATTGATTCCTCCGGCGGAGCCGACGCGTCCTTCAAAGAGCGCGGCAGAGCCGCGCCCGCTGTTGGCTGCCGTCGTCGGCGGCTTGATCGCCTGGGCAACAGCCATTGCCGGCGTCGTCGTGGTGGATGGGATTGTCCGCCAAATATTGCTGGAGGACGTGAGGACCTACCTGTCCCGAACCGCAGCCGGCACTGCCGGACTGATCGACGGCGATGGGCTGCGAACCTTTACGAGCGCGGAGCAAGACGGTTCACCGGAATACGAACGGGCTGCCCGGCCGCTACAAGTCCTTCTGGACACGAACCCGGACATCCGCTTTGCGTACGTGGGATACGTGAAGGGCAACGAAATGTATTTCGTTCTCGACGGAACCCGTCGCGGCACGTTCGATGAAACTGGATTTCCGAATCACTCACCGCCGATGGAAAAGGATACAACCGATCCCGGCGAAGTCACCGTGACCCGCACGCATCGGCTGACCGTTGAAACCGAACCAACCGCGACCGCATGGGGATTGGGTATTCACGCGTACGCACCTGTCTTCGCGCGTGATGGTGAAATGACGGGCTACGTCGGCATCACCATGCGGGCCGAGCGGTATCGGCAACTGATTCGTCGCGTCGACGTGTCGGCCGCGGTGGGGGTTTTGATCGCAGGCTTCCTGGCGTTTCTAAATGGACTCGCCATTTTCAGAGTGCAGACCGCACGACGGCGTGCCATCGCCGCGCAAGAGTTGACCGAAGATGAACTCAAGCGCGCCCAGCAATTCGCAAACCTGGGGACCTTGTACGCCAACTTACGCACCGGCGCTGGTTCAATGTCCGAAGAGCTGCAGGATCTGCTGGGCCACAGCGGCGACAGTGGGCGGCCGCTGGAAACCTATCTCGCGGCTGTCCATCCTGAAGACCGACCTCAAGTGTCGGCCATGGTGACTGAACTGACCGTCCGAGTCGGATCTCGAACCCTTGATCATCGCTTTTTGGTTAATGATGTTACCCGGCATGTGCGAGCCGCAGTGGCGACGCGCTCCGACTCGCACGGGCAATCCACCACACTGACCGCCATTGTGCTCGATTTGACAGACATCAAGACCGCTGCGGCAGAAATATTGCGCGCGAAGGATATCGCGGAGTCGACCAACCGCGCGAAGAGCGATTTTCTGGCCAATATGAGTCATGAAATCCGAACACCCATGAACGGAGTTCTGGGCATGACGGAACTCCTTCTGGACACTCGGCTGGATGCATTACAGCGCGATTATGCAGAGACCATACGTGACAGCGGCGCATCGTTGCTCACCGTCATCAATGACATCTTGGATTTTTCCAAAGTGGAGGCGGGCAAGCTCGATTTGGAGATACTGGATATCGACCTGCGTGATACCGCAGAAGATGTCGCGCGCCTGCTTTCCATCCAAGCTCACGCAAAGGGATTGGAACTTACCGCTCAAATTGATCCGCAGTTGCCCAATTTGGTGAGAGGCGATGCGGGTCGGATACGTCAGATCCTCCTGAATCTGGTGGGTAATGCCGTTAAGTTCACCGCGATGGGCGAGGTGTCTCTCGACATCAAGGTGGTGGAGGCCGGGGCCGCCGGCACGCAAGTTCGTTGTGAAGTTCGGGATACCGGGATAGGAATTCCAGCCGACCGGCTTCAGTCGCTCTTTGAACCTTTCATTCAGGTCGACAGTTCCACCACGCGTCGTTTCGGCGGAACCGGTCTCGGCTTGTCGATCGTACGCAAGTTGGTCGAATTGATGGGAGGCGAAATCGGGGTTGATAGCGTGGAAGGCCAGGGCTCCACCTTTTGGTTCTCGGTCTTGTTTACGCCGGCTGCGGATATGTGTTCGCACAGTCCGCCGGTCTCAGCCGAGTTAAAAGGCCGGCGGGTGTTGATTGCCGATGACAACGCCACCAATAGAAAAGTCTTGATGGGGCAGCTGATGATGTGCGGTGTAGAGCCCGTTGCATCCAGTTCGGCTGAAGAGGCGCTCGCGCTGATGCGCCAGGCGCATTCGGCGGGCAGGCCGTATGATGCGGCGTTACTCGATCACCTCATGCCCGATTGCGACGGTGCTCAATTGGGCAAGACCATCGTCGAGGATGCGGATCTGAAATCGACACGGCTCATTTTGTTGACCTCTTCCGGTCAACGCGGCGATGCGCAAGTGTTTGCCGAGATTGGATTCGCGGGATACCTTCTGAAACCTGTGATTCAGCGTGATCTGATGCAATGCCTTGTGTTGGCGTTGGCAAAGCCGGCCGATGTGTGGCACATGCAGAGTCAGCCGATCATTACTCGCCACGCCCTTCGATCACAGAGAACTCGTACTCGGGAATCGATCCTTCTGGCCGAGGATAACCCCGTCAACCAAAAGGTGGCGCAGAGACTGTTGGAAAAGCTCGACTACAGAGTAGAGGTCGTGGCCGATGGGCTGGAAGCGGTGGCGGCGTGGAAAACCGGTCGGTTTGACTTGATTTTGATGGACTGCCAGATGCCACGGCTCGATGGCTATGCCGCCACACGAGAAATTCGGCGACTCGAAACGGATCAAAACCATATTCCGATTGTTGCGCTGACCGCGCATGCGATGCAAGGCGATGAAGAAAAGTGTCGCGCCGCCGGGATGGACGATTATTTGACCAAACCGATTGACCGCGACGTGCTGGATGCCTGCCTGGAACGACATTTAAGCGGGGCAAAGACCGCGCCAGCAGTCGTCGACGCTCCTTCATCGTCGCTGGATCAGCGGAAAGTTGATCCTGTCAATTGGAGCGAATTGCTGCAATCCATCGATGGAGATTCCGGGTTTGCAAGCGAGCTTGTGGCGGCGTTCATCGGAACCGCGGAACAGGAGCTGGCTGCCGTTCTGTCGGCATTCGCCGCCGGCGATGCGGAACGACTACGAACTGCGGCGCATACCCTGAAGGGCGCCAGCGCCAATTTACATGCGTCCTCCGCGGCGTCTGCCGCGGCACAACTTGAGACCGCTGCCGGTTCTGCTGACCGCGAGAAGTGGCATTCTCTGGTCGGCACTTTGTCTACGGAACTCGATGGGACGATTCAATATCTGCGGGCAAAGGTGGCCTAAAGCCGCTCCTAGATGATGTCTTGCATTGAGGGCGGTCCTTCAACGCAATTGCGCCCGGCCTGTTTTGCCCGATAGAGAAAATGGTCCGCAACGTGCATGAGGCTGTCCATGCTTGCTTCTTCTGGAAGTTGTGATGGCTCGTAACCGGCAACACCGAAGCTTGCACTGACCGAAATGGGAAGTCGCGCAGGATGGAACACGTGCGCTTCAATCCGGTGACGCATCGCTTCGGCGAGCGACAAGGCGCTCTCCACGGTAGTTTCCCGAAGTGCGATCAAGAATTCTTCTCCGCCGTACCGGCATACCCAGTCGACGTCTTTGCGTACGGATTGAACCAGGATTGACGCGATATCCTTCAGCACAACATCACCGCTTTGATGTCCGTATGCGTCATTAATTTTCTTGAAATGGTCGATATCACAGAGAATGACGCAGAAGGGACCCTGGCCACGACGAACTCGGTCAATCTCCACGGGCAGGCGCTCCATGAGAAAGCGGCGATTGAAGGTGGCTGTCAGCGCATCGGTAATCGACAACAAATAAATGCGGCGATTGGCTTCTCGTAACGACCGCTCGAGCTTCAATATTCGCTCGCCGTTTCCAAGCCGCGCTTTGAGTTCATTGTCATCCGGCGGCTTTGTGATGTAATCATCAGCGCCCGCCTGCAGTGCTTCGAGCAAATTGGCTTTGCCCTCTCGCGCGGTCAGCAAGATAGTGTAAACGTAGCCTTCGAGCGGCAATCCGCGAACTGCTTTGCACAACGCGACGCCGTCCATGACGGGCATATCCCAGTCGGTGATCAGCAGAGGATGAAAGCGTTGTTGAAGGATCAAGAGAGCCTCGGCGCCATTGGTCGCAGTCTCGACCGTATACCCTGCGCGTACCAGCTGACGCATCATCAAAAGACGGGTCGTAGGCTCATCTTCGACCAATAGAATTGACGGTTTGTCACCGACGCCGTCAGGCAATGGAACAGCGTTGTCGGCGATAGGTAGCATGAGAAGACTAACCTACCATGATTAACCACAGCCCTGCCCGGGCGCGTGCCCGTATTTGGCCGATTGTGATGCAATTCAAACTGCAGCCAACGTCGAGCCTTGCGGCGCTTCAGCTTTCGTCGGAACTCCGGGAACGCATCGTTGACGCAACGCCGCGCTTTACGGTGCCATCGGCGAGCGGCACGCTAATGGGCGTGACCACCACGCGCGCTAACCCCTGTTGTGGAGCCAGACCGATTTTGTTCGCGGTGCCAGGCGACAAATCCACCAGTCGTCCACCCACATACGGCCCACGATCGCGGATCGTGACCTGGCTGCTTTTGCCCGTGTCGAGATTGGTAACCAATGCCTTGGTGCCCAGCGGCAGCGTTCTGCTGGCAGCATTGTCTCCATTCAGACGCATTGGAGTACCGTCAGCCATCATTCGGCCGCCGAATCGTTTCGCATAAAAGGAGGCGATGCCGGTACGGCTCTGGCCTGAACAATCCAAGGTCGTGTCGGACGGAGTTTTCGGGCATGCAACGGGTGGCGGCGGTGCGGCGGTCGCCACAGCTTGCGGCGCTCGCAACCATTGAAATGCGCCGAGGGCGATCGCGAGCATGGCAACCATGACGGCGAGTGCTTGCGCGCCTTGCAGGGTGGGACGGGGTCGCAGGGTGTGACGGGGTCGGTGGACGATTTCCATTTTCATAGTGTGGGGATGGATGCCTCCCCTAACGAGGTCTGTCCGGCGCATTCTCGTGTCAGACTACCGGAACACGGTCGGCTGTTATGTCCAACGGCGCTATTTTACAAGTGCCATATTGACGGCAATGTTCCAGGTAGGCCGCTTCGTGGGCGGACATCAACTCGACGACGCTGACGATAAGGGTGACCGCAGCGATGCGGAAGGGAGGTGGGGATCTAGTGGAGACGTCGCAGTCGCCTAAACGCCGCCGGTTCCCACTCGCGTAGCGCCAGCAGTAGCCCAACGCCATGCTTGTCGCTGATCGGCGCGGGAATGGATTCCTCATGCAAGGTTGCGAGCGTCATACGCAGGCGGCGCAGCTCCACGTTGAGCTGCGCTTGTGCGGCAGCGGTCAACATGCCGTGCGAGAAATCCAATGACTCCCGCGGGTCGCTGAAGGGGCCGCTGACGAAATCCTTCAATCCTTGCGTGGCGAAATACTCTCGGATGGGTCCTCCGGGTAGCCAGTCGAAGTCCCGACGTACGCGTCGCCGTATGCGATCGCCCGGCAGTAATTCGATGAGTCCCATTCGATCGAGAATTCGCAGTCGCTTGATGACCTCGGACGAGGTTATCTGGTATCCCTCCACCATATAGGCCAAGGGCAAGTGGTTCAGTGCACACACAGTGACCAGCAGCAGCTTTTCATCTGCGACGAGATCTGCCTCCTGCGCGCTGGTCAGCGTATGCAGTGGCGGCGTCGAGGCTGCTGCAGTTTGCAGGAGTTCAGCGAGCGTAAAGCCGAGACGTTCGCTGATCTGTGCGAGACGCTCAACAGTGAAGCGCTCTGTCGAGAACAGCCGTTTGATGCTCGCCTCGGAAACGCGCAGAGAGCGAGCAACGTCGCGATAGGTGAGCCCCTGCGCTTTGAGCTCCCGTTTGATGGTTGCGACGAGTTGGACGATCTCGGGTGCCATGGTATTGAATACTAATACGAATTGTTCAAGTCTTGGTTATAATTTCGCTAGAAGTAGCAAATAACGTAACTTCCGGGCAGGCAATTAAGGCTGTGCAAACAGCGCGGCGATCACGTCGTCGGAAAAATCCCCGCAATGGCGTTGCAATCGTCCGCATCAAGCTCGAACTCGGCAATGGCAAGATCTTCGCGCATGTGAGCTTCGGAGCGGGTGCCCGTCAGCGGCGTAATCCCTATCTGGGTCAGATAGCGAAATAGGATTTGTGCCGGCGTGCGATTGAGCTGGTGGGAAAGAGTCGTGATGGCGGGCGTGGCAAGCAAATGTGGGTTGGCAGTCAGAGTCCAGAAACTCTGATACCGGATTTGGTGATCGCCGCAGAAGGCGCGGATGTCGGTGTCATAGCCTGTGTCAGCATAAAAGCGGTTTTGCAACACGGTCGGCTTGATACGGGCGGCATCGTAGATCATGCGCAGCAGTTCCAATCGATAGCAATTGCTGAGACCCAATTGCCGAACCGTGCCGCGATCCACGTGCGCCTCGAAGGCATGCCACGCGTCCAGGGTTCGTTTCGTCGTTGCCAGCGGCGAATGCAGGACCAGGCAGTCCAGATACGACGTGCGAAGATTTCGCAACGACGCTTCAATCGACTGGGCTATCTGCTCCAGTAGAGGCGCCTTCGAATCGTAGGGAAAGCGACCTGGGTCTTGCCCCGAGGGAGAAGTGAACTTGGTTTGAACGTAGATATCCGCTCGCGACAGGTCCTCGCTCAGGCTGGCTGCAATACCCTCGCCCGCACCGGCTTCGTTGTAGTGCTTCGGCTGACACGCCGTGTCGATCCCTCTGAAGCCCGACCGAATCGCGAGCTGCACGAGCCGCGCCGTATCGTCCTTCTTCCAGGCCGTTCCGTAGAGCAGCATATCCAAACCTCGTGTCAGTCGCGGGTCAGCGCCGTCAGATGCACTTTAAGAGGATGGGTACCCGATGTATTGGCAATTCCATGCGGCACACCGTTTGGGACATAAACATAGTCACCGGCGGTGACTTGTACGCAATCACCATCGACCGACATTTCGCCACTGCCGGAAATCACGTAGTAGAACTCATCAAATGATCCTGCTTCTTCACCGGGGCCATGCGTGTGCATTCCCTCGCTAGCTCCAGGGGGAAGGGTATAGATCAACAGCAGTGCAGGCTCGGCGAACCCTTCGTGCCGAAAAAAGTACCCGATATCGATGGTGCCCTTGCCGCCGTAGACATTCGCGGTGGGGACTATGCCTTCCGTGTCGGGCACGCGCAGGTGCTTGATTGAAATCGCCATGGACGAAAATCTCCAACATTCACTGCCGAGCGGCGAATCTTACGCGCGTCACGCCAGTCGGAGTATCCGGCAAGCTGCTGGTGTGCAAGAAAGTCGCGAGATCAGCGGGCGGCCGCGGCCTGACGTAACTTGAAGCGCTGAATTTTACCGGTGGCGGTCTTGGGCAATTCTGTTGCGAATTCGATCCATCGCGGATACTTGTACGGCGCGAGGTGCTTCTTGACGTGTTGCTGGAGTTCGCTGCGCAGTGCGTCGCACGGCGCATGCCCGGCATTCAGCACGACATAGGCCATGGGTTTGGTGAGCAGGTCCTGGTCCTCTTTTCCCACCACCGCCGCTTCGAGCACGGCATCGTGCGTGATCAAGACTGATTCGACTTCGGCCGGGGAAACGTAAATGCCGCCGACTTTCAGCATGTCATCACTGCGGCCGGCGTAAACGTAATATCCGTCCGCGTCCACATGGTACTTGTCGCCGCTGCTGGTCCAGTTGCCGCGAAAAGTTCTGCGGCTCAACGCGCGTTTGTTCCAGTAATACTTGGCGCATGTCGGTCCGCTGATTTCCAACTCGCCGATCTCGCCCGCCGGTACACAGTTGCCGTGATCATCGACCAGACGTACCTCGTAGCCGGGTACGGGCTTCCCAGTCGTCCCGTATCGAATATCTGCCGGCCGATTGGACAGGAATATATGCAGCATTTCAGTGGAACCGATGCCGTCCAGAATTTCTACACCGAGGCGTTCCGTCCAACGCTTGCCGATGTCTGCAGGCAACGCTTCACCGGCCGATGCGCAGCGACGCAATTGCAGCGTTCCCTTCGACGGCAGATTGGAATCGGCGAGGAGGGAGGCGAAGAGGGTGGGGACGCCGTAAAAGATGCTCGGCTGATGGCGATGCAGTCGGGCGATGACCGCTGCCGACGTTGGCCGCTCCGCCATCAGGACCGCGGTGGCGCCGACGCTTAGCGGAAACGTCAAGGAGTTACCGAGCCCGTAGGCAAAAAAGAGTTTGGCTGCGGAAAAAACCACGTCGTCTTCCTGAATGCCGAGAATCGGTCGTGCATACAATTCGGCGGTTTGGATCAGGCTTGAATGCACATGGACGGTGCCTTTCGGTTTGCCGGTGGAGCCGGACGAGTACAGCCAGAAGCAGGAGTCGTCCGCGGTCGTTGGCGCTGCTTTGAATGTAGTTGTGGCCGTTGCCAGTAGGTCGGCCAGTCGCCGGTGATCGCCCAAGTGAGCGCCGGAGACGATGATGTGCTTCAGAAAAGGCGCGTTCGGTAGCAGCGTGGAAAACGATGGCAGCAGTGCTTCGGAGACCACCAGTGCGAAGGCTCGGCTGTCATGCAGCATGTACGCGTAGTCGGCGGGCGTGAGCAAGGTGTTCACCGCGACCGGCACGAGCCCGGCCTTGATGCAGCCCAGGAAAGCGACCGGAAAGTCGATGGTGTCTTGCAGGCAAAGCATCACCCGTTGCTCGATGTGCAGCCCAAGATTGACCAGGGCATTGGCGCAACGATTGACCCGCTCGTTCAATTCGCCGTAGCTGTACGCGCCATGGTCGTCGAAGTAGGCGATTTTGTCGGCGCGTCCGGCGAGCAGATTGCGCTCCAGCAAATCGCAGGCTGCGTTGTAGTCGTGTGGAATATCGCCGGCGGTGGGTACGCGGTCAGTCACAGCAATATAATACATGCATCTTGGGAAAAGATGTACTATATTGCTAGTCGTCTCGGAATACACCACTATGAACCTTATCCAACCTCAATCCGGCGCTGCTGCGGAAATGCCCGATGCGGACGACGAAGAATTTTTGTCCGAGCTGGGTTCGCGGGTTCGTAAATTGCGCGAACAGCGCGGAATGGCGCGCAAGGTACTTGCGCGTAATGCGCAGGTTTCTGAGCGATATCTGGCGCAGTTGGAACTGGGCGAGGGCAACATGTCCATCGTGCTGCTGCGGCGCATCGCAACCGCGCTGGGCGCGACCCTGATAGAGCTGCTGGATACACGTGAACGCTCCGTCGAACAGCGACTGTTGATGCGTCTATTGGATCGAATGCCCGGCGCGCAGCGTGATGAAGTGACATCGCGCCTGATCAGCGAACTGGGCTTTGAAAAGGATGCGCGCCGGCAGCGCGTTGCGTTGATCGGATTGCGAGGCGCCGGAAAATCCACGCTCGGCCAATTGCTGGCCGATGAATTGGCCTGCCCCTTTGTCGAGTTGGACAAAGAAGTGGAGCGTGAGGCGGGCACTTCTTTGAGCGAAGTTTTTTTGTTGTACGGGCAAAGCGGCTATCGACGCATCGAGCGTCGTTGCCTGGAAAGAATCATTGCGATGCATGAGCGTGCCGTGATTTCTGCCGGCGGTGGAGTGGTGTCGGAAACCGAAACCTACGAGTTGCTGCTGGCGAAGTGCTTCACGGTCTGGGTC
This sequence comes from Pseudomonadota bacterium, assembly GCA_031394735.1. Classification (GTDB taxonomy): domain Bacteria; phylum Pseudomonadota; class Gammaproteobacteria; order Steroidobacterales; family Steroidobacteraceae; genus TMP-86. Next base: position 31,538 of record JANMXI010000095.1, read on the forward strand.
AAAGCTGCGCCGGAAGAACACATGGCGCGCGTCGAAGCGCAGGGCGATATGCGGCCCATGCACGGCAACGACGAGGCCATGGAAGATCTGCGCCGCATTCTCATCGCGCGTGAGCCTTTGTACGGCCGTGCGGACTGCATCGTCGACACGTCACACCGAAGTATCAAGGCCTCCCTGACCAGCCTGCGTCGGGCGGTGGCCGAATAGCATGGGAGCATCAATCATGGCCGACGCTGCAGTGGAATCACGCGACATCGACGCACCGATCGTCGATTTCTTCACGCATCCCTCACGTTACCGACATTGGCGCTTAAGCATCGATGGCCGCGTGGCCACGCTGGCCATGGCCGTGAACGAAGATGCCGGCTTGCGGCCGGGGTATAAATTGAAGCTCAATTCCTACGACTTGGGTGTGGACATCGAGCTGCACGATGCGTTGCAGCGGCTTCGCTTTGAGCATCCTGAAGTGGGCTGTGCCGTGATCACCAGTGGCAAGGAGCGTATTTTCTGTTCAGGCGCGAACATCTTCATGCTGGGTCTTTCCAGTCATGCCTGGAAGGTCAATTTCTGCAAATTCACCAATGAGACGCGCAATGGCATCGAAGACTCGAGCGAACACTCGGGATTGAAGTTCATTGCCGCGTGCAACGGCACCACGGCAGGCGGTGGTTATGAATTGGCGTTGGCCTGCGATCAGATTCTGCTGGTCGATGACCGGTCTTCCGCGGTCAGTTTGCCGGAGGTGCCCCTGTTGGGTGTGCTGCCCGGCACCGGTGGCCTGACTCGTCTCACCGACAAGCGCAAGGTGCGGCACGATCTGGCCGATATATTCTGCACGACTACGGAAGGCGTGCGCGGCGCACGCGCCAAGCAATGGCGCCTGGTCGACGAGGTCATCAAGCCGCAGCGCTTTGGAGGTGAAGTGCGTCAGCGCGCGCTCGGCCTCGCGGCCCAGAGCGACCGGCCGACCACGGCCCGCGGCGTTGAATTGACGCCGTTGCAGCGCCGGATTGACGCCACCGGCTATCGCTATGCATTCGTCGACGTCAGCATCGATGCCGTCACTCGTCGCGCCGTCATCACCGTGTCCACCGATACCGCGCCGCCGCCGGCCGACATCGAAGCGATCCTGGCACGGGGTGCTTCGTGGTGGCCGCTGCAGATGGCACGTGAACTCGACGACGCGATCCTAATGTTGCGCACCAATCACCTGGACATCGGCATCTGGATTCTGAAAACCCGCGGCAGCGTCGAGGCGGCGCTTGCGGCGGATGCCAGCTTGCAGACGCATCAGGCTCATTGGTTCGTGCGTGAAACCATCGGCATGCTGCGCCGGACGCTGGCGCGCCTGGATGTCACCTCGCGCACCTTGTTTGCGCTGATTGAACCCGGCTCCTGTTTCGCCGGCACGCTGTTCGAGATGGCGCTGGCGGCCGATCGCAGCTACATGCTGCAGAGCGAAGCCGAGGATGCGCCGGTCATTGCACTCTCGGCGTTGAACTTCGGACCATATCGCGCCAACCACGGGCTGTCTCGGCTCGATGCGCGCTTTTACAGCGAGGCCGAGCCCGTCGCCGCTGCACGCGCGGCATCAGGGCGCAAGCTCACTGCGGTCAAGGCCGAAGGACTTGGATTGATTACCGCCGCACCCGATGCATTGGACTGGGCCGATGAGATCCGCATCGTTCTGGAAGAACGCGGTAGTCTTTCTCCCGATGCCTTGACTGGCATGGAGGCAAACTTGCGTTTCGGCCCGACCGAGACCGTGGCAACGCGCGTCTTCGGGCGGCTCTCGGCCTGGCAGAACTGGATATTCATCCGCCCGAATTCGACCGGCGAGACGGGCGCTCTCAAAGTTTTCGGCAGTGGCCGCAAAGCGAAATTCAACTGGGAACGGGTGTAGCCAATGAGCATCAATTACAGCGAGACGATCCCCAACAATGTCGACCTGTCCAGCGACAAGACGTTGCAGCGTGCGTTGGAACACTGGCAGCCGGAGTTTTTGAACTGGTGGGGTGAAATGGGGCCGGAAGGCTCGCATGGCTATGACGTCTATTTGCGCACCGCGGTGAGCGTGCACCCCAGCGGCTGGACTCATTACGACCATGTGCGCATGCCCGATTATCGCTGGGGCATTTTCCTGAATCCCGCCCAAGCCGATCGCACCATCGGCTTTGGTGATCACAAGGGCGAGGCTGTCTGGCAGGACGTGCCGGGTGAATACCGCGCCAATCTACGTCGCATCATCGTGACGCAGGGCGATACCGAACCCGCGTCGGTCGAGCAGCAGCGGCATCTGGGCTTGACGTGCCCGTCGCAGTACGATTTGCGCAATTTGTTTCAGGTCAACGTGGAAGAGGGCCGGCATCTGTGGGCCATGGTGTATCTGTTGCACCGGCATTTCGGTCGCGACGGTCGCGAGGAGGCGGAAGGCTTGCTGCAGCGTCGATCCGGCGATGCCGACAATTCGCGCATCCTGGGTGCGTTCAACGAAAAGACCCCAGATTGGCTGTCGTTTTTCATGTTCACCTATTTCACCGACCGTGACGGCAAGTATCAGCTGTGTGCCCTGACTGAATCGGCATTCGACCCGTTGGCGCGTACGACTCGATTCATGCTGATGGAAGAAGCGCATCACATGTACGTGGGCGAGTCGGGTGTGGCGCGCGTGATTCAACGGACGTGTGAGGTCATGCGTGAACACAAGACCGATGATCCGGCGAAATTGCGGGCACTCGGTGTGATAGATCTGCCGACCCTGCAGCGTTACATCAATTTTCACTACAGCGTGACGTTGGACCTGTTCGGTGCGGACGTGTCCTCGAATGCGGCCACGTTCTACAGCACCGGACTGAAGGGTCGATTCGAAGAGAATCGCATACAGGATGATCACCTTCTCAAGGATGACACCTATCCCGTGCTGCAGGTCGTCGATGGCAAACTGGTGACCGCGACGGCGCCGGCCTTGAATGCGTTGAACGAGAAACTTCGCGACGTTTACATCAAAGACTCCCTGGCCGGCGTGACGCGCTGGAACAAGGTCATCCAGAAAGCGGGCGTTGGATTTCAGCTCACGTTGCCGCACAAGGGATTCAACCGTCAGATCGGCGCATTGGCAGGCGTCAAGATTTCGCCCGCCGGTGAAATCCTCAGCGCTGGGCAATGGAGTGCAAACGAACGCGACTGGCTGCCGACGGCGGAAGACCGGATTCACGTGCAGTCATTGATGGGCCGGGTCACCGACCCCGGGAAATTTGCCAACTGGATTGCGCCGCCCGAGAAGGGCATCAACAAGCAGGCGATGAATTTCGACTACGTGCGCTTCAACTAAGTGAGTCGAGTTCCAGATAGTTGATGTCTATTGTGAGAGGACGTATTACCCTTTGAATCGCTGATAAAGCGAATTTGGCGGGGTGTTAAATGTCCGATCGATTTGCAAAACAGCCCGGCGCGGTTCGACGCTACCTCCTGACGGTGGGCCTAGGGAGCGCGATGCTTCTACAGGTCAACTCGGGGTTGGCGCAGGAGATCGGAACGAAGGACTTGTTGAAACCGACGTGGTCGGGCGGTCTTGTTCCCAATTCGGCCTTTGTTCCCAGTCCGCAGGCTGCTGCGGCCCGTGACCCGTTCGTGGGACGCTGCAGTTGGTCGAGGTGGTGGATACCCTGTCGCGGTTCTGTCCATGAGTCGCTATGACTACTGAACACGTCGACGTCCTGATCGTTGGTGCCGGCCTGTCCGGCATTGGCGCTGCGCGACATCTGCAAATGCGTTGTCCAAACCGTCGCTTTGCGATTCTCGAAGGCCGCGACCGTCTCGGCGGAACCTGGGACTTGTTCCGCTACCCCGGCATTCGCTCCGATTCCGACATGCATACGCTGGGGTATTCTTTCAAACCCTGGGAGCAGGCGAAGGCGATCGCCGATGGTCCCTCGATCCTCCAGTATGTTCAGGAGACGGCGGTCGAGAATGGTATCGAACGTCATATCCGCTTCAATCATCGGGTCCTGAAAGCCGACTGGTCGAGCCTCGACGCACGGTGGACCGTTCACGCCGAGCGCGAGATTGCCGGCGCGCGCGAGCCCGTCACGGTGACCTGCAATTTCTTGTTTCTGTGCGCCGGCTATTACAGTTACGCGGCCGGTTTCACGCCGGAATTTCCGGGTGCGAAACTTTTCAAGGGACGGGTCGTGCATCCGCAGTTCTGGACGAATGACATCGATTACGCCGGCAAGCAAGTGGTGGTGATCGGCAGCGGCGCCACCGCAGTAACGCTGGTCCCGGAACTGGCCAACCAGGCCGCCCATGTGGTCATGCTGCAGCGTTCGCCTACCTATGTGGTGTCACAGCCTGCCGAGGACGCCCTGGCCAATGCGATGAGCCGCTATCTGCCCTCGATGCTGGCGTATCACCTGACCCGCTGGAAGCGCGTGCTGCAGGGTCTGATCATTTTCCACCTCTGCCGTCAGCAGCCGGCATTCGCCAAGAAGATGATGTTGCGCAATGTGCGCGCGGGGCTGGGTGCGGATTACGATCTGCAGACACATTTCACGCCGAGCTATAACCCGTGGGAACAGCGGGTGTGCCTGGTGCCCGATGGTGATTTATTCGAGGCGATTAATTCCAAGCGCGTCTCGGTGGTTACGGACCATATCGAGACCTTCACTGAAACCGGCATCGCCCTGCGATCCGGCGCGCAACTGACAGCCGATCTCATCGTGACGGCCACCGGATTGAACCTGCAGGCCTTGGGCGGTTTGAGTTTGAGCGTGGACGGCAAGCCCGTGGATCTCTCCAAAACCCTCAACTACAAGGGCGTGATGTACAGTGGCGTTCCGAATCTGGCGTCCTGCTTTGGTTACACCAATGCGGCGTGGACGCTCAAATGCGATCTGATCTGTCGCTATGTCTGTCGAATGCTGGACTTCATGCAGCACCATCAGGTCAGGCAATGCACGCCGCGCGCGACTGACGGCAGCGTCAGCGCGGAGCCCTGGGTCGATTTTTCATCCGGCTACTTCGCGCGCTCGTTGCATCTGTTTCCCAAACAAGGGTCGCGCGCTCCCTGGAAGCTATACCAGAACTATCTGCGCGACTTCCGGCAGCTTCGTTTTGGAAAAATTGCCGATGGAGTGTTGGAATTTGCCTGACTTCGCGTGACCCCGGCAGTGGGATTTTGCAGCGCATTTAAACCCCGGCCGTCTCTGACGCGGCTCGACGACAGTCGTCATTGTCTTGCAACAGGCGCATGATCTACTCGACGACACCAATTGAGGAGGTTGTATGGCATCCACAATTATTCGCGAAGTGTTGGAGTCGGTCGTCTTCCCACTCCCGGCCGTCGAGCCACCCTTAAGCGCGGTGGCAGAGGAAGGACTTTCCGAATTGCAAGAGCTGCAATTTCAGGTTCTGTGGGCGCGCGTCGAACTCGAGGCCTTGTTTGCAGCCGGACTCGTGAGTCACTGATCTGATTGGTTTAGACGGTGACTCTACAGACTTTAAGCTGAACGTAGTACGCGCTTGCCGGCCGCCTTGAGCGCGGCGAATCGTCCCGTCGCCGAGAAATCCCCGCGGTCCGCGCGCGAACTCCAATACGCATTGCGCCGTTCGACGAAGGTGCTCTTCGACAATTGTTCCAGGCTTCCGGATTTCGCAAATAAAAATCCCTGTCCGGCAACGCAGCCCAATTCCAGCAGTGCGTTCACCTGGGGTTCGAGTTCGATACCTTCCGCAACCGTATCGAGGCCGAGCGTCTCGCTCAGACTGATGACGGCGCGTGCAAGCTCGGGCCCATTGTCGGTGTTGGTCAGGCGGCTGATGAAGGAGCGGTCGATTTTCAGGATGTCGATCGGGAAGCGATGCAAGTACGACAGGGAGGAGTAGCCGGTCCCGAAGTCGTCGATGGCCAGGCGGACGCCGAGCACTTTCAATTCGCGCAACCGCTCCAGATTCATTTCAAAGTTGTACATCATCGTGCTTTCGGTCAATTCGATGACCAGATTGCCGGGTTCGAGTCCTGACTCCTGCAATGCCTGCGCAACATCCTGCACCAGATTGCCGTGCTGAAGGTGCCGGCCCGAGATATTGATGGCGATCCGCAGTCCTGAGCCGCCCGCGACCGTTCCGCGCCAGGCGTACATTTCGCGGCATGCCTGCATCAGCACCCAGCGACCCAGCTTGGAAATGAAACCGCATTCCTCGGCGATGGGAATGAAGCGGCTGGGCATCAACACGCCGAACTCGGGGTGACGCCATCGCACCAGCGCTTCCACGCCCAGCAGGCAACGCGTGCCCAGATCCACGATGGGCTGATACTCGACGAAGAATTCCTCGTTTACCAAGGCCTTCCCCAAATCCGCTTCCAGCCGCAGCCGTTCGTGCAGGACTTCCTGCATCTTGGATTCAAATGTGACATGGCGATTCTTGCCGGCCGACTTGGCGTGGTACATCGCGATATCAGCGTTGCTGAGCAAGCCTTCGGCGTCGACACCTGGCGTCGAATAAGCCAGTCCGATGCTGGCGGAAACGCGAACCTCGGTACCGTTGAGTGAAAATGGTTGGTCCAGTGCGTCGATCAAGGCACTGGCGACCCGCTCTACATCTGCGATTGCAGATATTCCTTCTAGCAGCACCGCGAATTCGTCGCCACCGAGTCGCGCAGCGGTATCCGAAGACCGGGTCGACTGCACGATCCGGTGAGCTGCCGCTTGCAGCAACCGGTCGCCCGCATCGTGCCCGAGCGAATCATTGATGTTTTTGAAATTATCCAAGTCCAGGAACATGACCGCGACGGACGGGCTGTCGCGATTGGCGAGCGTCAGCGCATGCTCGACCCGGTCGCGGAACAGATTGCGATTGGCCAGCAGGGTCAACGGGTCGTGGAACGCGCGTTGCCGCAATTGTTCTTCCAGCGCCTTGCGCTCGCTGATATCCCGGAAATTCAAGGCCAGTCCGTTCACTGCCGGGTCATCGAGCAGATTGCTGCCGACGATTTCCAGCGTATAGCGCGCGTCGCCGCGCTGAATGCGCAGTTCGACGGGACCTACCGTCCCGGAAGAAGTCGCTTCGATCTCGGCTAAGAATGCGCGCAGGTGATCGCCGTCACCGCCGGCCCAAAGGCCCACCAGATTCTTACCCTCCAGTTGTTCGGGCGCCAGACCCAGGGTGCGCTCCGCCGCCGGCGAGGCGAAGCGAAGCGTTCCATCGGCGGCTACGATCATGATGACGTCGGAGGCATTGGCAATCAGCGAGGCGTACCGATCTTCGACGACACGCGCGGCATTGCGTTCGCGAGTCAGTGCGTCTTCACGAAGGCTGACAGCCTGGCGCACCATCAGCATCAGCGTGAGCGCGAACACCACCATGGTCATCGCACCGGCCGGCCCGCCGATGTCGCCGCGCGTGAAATAGACGAGCACCAGAAAGGAAGTGAGCATGGCCGCGTACGGCAAGGATTGCGCCAACGCATCCGATCCGGTGGAGTCGGATTGCGCGGGCGTTGTCTTCGCGTTCAGTTGTGCGCGTCCCGCGGCGGCCAGCGGCACATAGCAGACCAGATACAGAACGTCCTGCAGATCGCCGGGCAGGTAGTAGCCGCGCGCTTTGGCCAATGACCAGAGAATATCGCCCAGAAACATGGTGGCAAAGCCGATCAACAGCAACAGCGGTACACGTCGCCCGCCGGGGTGCTTGGCGCCGGTCAGCAGCGACACACCCAGCATCAACAGCATCAGGCAATTTAATGCAACGTAGGACTGGCTCAGCGCTTGCTTGAGCAGATCCGTTTCGGTTGATGAGGCGGAAGGACGGATGACTAAGTACCAAAAGAATGCGCCGAATCCGACGATGAAGATCGCAGCGTCCAGCACGAGCTGCAGCCACGGGATTCGCACCGCAGCCGAGCGGATCAGGTACAACGTTGCCGCCATCAGTGCCGGAAAAAAGGCGCAGAAGAAGATATCGGCCGGGCCGGGAAAGGGATCGATTCCCGACAGCCAGCTACCCATGCAGATGACGCTGCCGATGAGGTAGAGAAACAGGGATGCCGACAACCAGCGCCACGCGATCTGCAAGGGTCCGCGCGCAACGCGACGCGCCACCGTGGCTGCGATGACGGCGGCGGCCAGATTCGACGGCGCATCCGAGAGCAGTCCGATGTAGTGCCTCACCCGGGGACCGCCTAGTCCGGTCAACATGCAGACCGTACAGATGACGGCGTAGGCCACGAGCGCGAACCACAACGTATCGACCCAGGCAGGCGCGCCTTCGGCGGGCGCCGCGATCGTGGAGGGTCTGGTAGTGGCAATCCTCGACATGGGGAGCTTGGTTCGCTGCTGTACTTAACAAATCGGCACTTACACTCAAGAGTTGACGCGTAAGGCCTTGAGCGTCAAGGCAAATAGGCGCATTCGTGACGCAGATCTCGTTAGCGCATGGTGGCGGCGCTAGGGTCTTCTCACTTGGGGTTTGCAGGCGTGCGAATGCGCGCACATGCACAATCAATTAGCTGCGCGCGGGAACGGAGAATTACGCGGGTTGTACCTGCGATTTTGGCCTCGCCGACAGCACTATAAGGGCGGCGATCATGCAGGCGGCACCTGCCGCGAGCAGGGCGGGCGTGTAGGTCAGGGCAAGTGTGCGGGTAAGGCCGGCGCCGTACGCGGCTGTCGCGGCGCCTAATTGGTGAGCGGCGAATACCCAGCCGAATACCAGGCCGGCGCGCTCCTTGCCGAATGCTTCAGCGGCGAGTTTCACTGTGGGTGGCACGGTTGCGATCCAATCCAACCCGTAGAACATCGCGAACAGCAACAAGCCGTAGAAGGTGAAGGTCGAGTATGGCAACCAGAACAGCGAAACCCCGCGCAGGGCGTAGTACCAGAACAGCAGTTTGCGGTTGTCGAAGCGATCCGAAAGATAGCCTGACAGCGTGGTACCGACGAGGTCGAATGCTCCCATCATTGCCAAAACCGATGCGGCGGGCACGGCGCTCATGCCATTGTCGCCGCACAGCGAAATGAAATGGGTCTGAACCAGGCCATTGGTGCTGAGGCCGCAAATGAAGAAGCTGCCCGCCAGCACCCAGAAGACCCGATTGCGCGAAATGTCACGAAGCGTGATGAACGGACCGGCAAGTGACAGCGGCATTTTGGCCGGCGCTGGCTCGAGCGTCGATCCTGGGGGCTCGCCATAGGCTCGTAAGCCCAACTCGCGTGGATGATCTCGCATGAACAGGCTTGCCAGCGCTGCGACCCCAATACAGGCAGCAACGACGGGGAGCACCGCATAGCGCCAGCCGGTGTGTTCGATGATCCAGGCAGCGACGGGGAGAAAAATCAGCTGGACGGTGGCGGTGCTGGCGGCAAAAAGTCCGACCATCAGGCCTCGGTTGGTGGTGAACCAGCGATTGGCGCCCATCGCACCCAGCACCAGCGCCGTCAAACCGGCGCCGATCCCTAAGACGATTCCCCACAACAAGAACAGTTGCGACAATTGAGTGACCCAGGTGGCCAACGCCATCGCCGTGGCGATGAGGCACGCGGCGCACACCATGATGCTGCGCAGTCCGAAGCGCGCGATGAACAGCGCAGCGAACGGTCCCAGCAGGCCAAACAACGCGAACCGGACTGCAAATACGGAGGAGAGAAGTTCCGTGGACCAGCCGAATTCTTTTTTCTAGGGCGGCAGCATGGCGCCCGGCAAGCCGAGCGCTGCGGAAGTGGTGAGCATCGCGAGGAAGGTGACTGCGGCGATCACCCAGGCGTAGTGGATGCCGCGTCGATCAAGGGCAGCGCAGATACTTTGAGCAATCATCGTTACTCGAATAATAACTCGTGGTTCAGAAATCACATCTGCTGTTTGTGGCTCACAGCGTCGAGTTGCCGTTCGGCTGTCGCTTTGATCTGCCTGGCGGGATTGGATACCATGTAAGACTCTATGAAACGCGTTGCGGATAGCTTGGTTCGGCGATGAGCGCCATCGCCGGATTGCGCTCCGCGACGTGGGCCTCCCATCAACGGCTCGAGAAGAGGCTGGACATCAAGGCGCGATTTTCCGATCTCGACCGCTACCGCTCCCACCTCGAACAAATGTGGGGATTTTGCGCAAGACTCGAACAAAACCTCGGTCCGAATTCCTTCGATCAGGCGCTCGACGACTATGACTCGCGGCGCAAGTTGCCGTTGTTGACGCAGGATCTGATGGCGCTGGGCGTCGGGGCCGGAGCGGTGGCCTCACTGGCTCGCTGCCAACGTCTGCCCGACTGCCCCGATCCCGCCACTGCGTTTGGCTGCGCCTATGTGTTGGAAGGGGCGACATTGGGCGGGCGCATGTTGTTGCCGCTTGCCCAAGAACGTCTCGGACTCACGCCTGAGTGTGGTGAGACTTTCTTGGCGAGCTACGGCGAGCGAGTCACCTCGAAGTGGCGTGAGTTCGGCGCCGCGCTCGATGCCTGGTGTTCAAGTCCGCCGCGACAGGCGCGAGCGGCGGCCGCTGCGGTGTCGACCTTCGATGCCCTGGATGAGTGGCTTTGCGGACGGGCGCTGTGACCTACGAGTCCGTGAAATTCGGCGAGGCGGATCTCACCACTTGCGACCGCGAACCCATCCACATTCCCGGTTCCATACAGCCGCATGGCGTCCTGCTGATCGTCGACCGCCAGGCGATGAGCATCGAGCAGGTGGCCGGCGACACGCAAAAACTGCTGGGTATCGAGCCTGACCGAATGCCCGGTCAATCGCTCGCGGCGATATTCCAGGACGAAACCGCAGCACTGCTTCGAACTCAACTCCATGCCGTATCCGAATTCGTTGCGCCGATCATGCGATTGGGCATTCGCTCACGCAATGCGCCGGTCGCCTTGGATCTGATGCTGCATGCCACCGGCGGCACCGCCATCATCGAGCTGGAGCCTGCGCGGCGCACCATCAGCAGCGCCGGAGAGCCGATCGAGCAATTGAAGGCATTGCTGGCCGCGGTCAAGCACGCGACAAATCTTGCGCAGGTGTGTGAAGCGGCTGCAATCGCCATGCGCTCCGCCACCGGGTTTGATCGCGCGATGGTCTACCGGTTTCTCCCCGATGGCAGCGGCGTGGTCACGGCGGAGGACGCGACGGACGGGTTGGAATCGTTTCTCGGCCTGCACTATCCGGCGTCCGATATCCCGAAGCAGGCGCGGGAACTGTATCGACGCAACTGGCTGCGCGCGATACCGAACATCGACTACGTCGCCGCCCCGTTGCGGCCGGCAATCAATCGCCGAACCGGCCAGCCGATCGACATGAGTCACTGCGATCTGCGCAGCGTCTCGCCCATTCATCTCGAATATCTGCGCAACATGGGGGTGTGTGCGTCGCTGTCCGCCTCGATCGTCTGCGAAGACGAGCTGTGGGGAATGCTCGTGTTGCATCA
>JANMXI010000096.1:0-3013 GCA_031394735.1 Pseudomonadota bacterium
CTCAACGAAAAGGTGCACGACCTTCTGCTCGACCAGATCAAACGCGGTACTCAGCTCGGCACCCAAGTCTGCGCCTACAAGGACGGCGAGATGATCGTTCATACCTGGGCCGGCGAGGTTGGGCCAAGAGACCCACGCCCGGTGCAGGCCGATACGCTCTTCTCAAGCTTCTCGACAACCAAAGGCCCCGCTGCTCTCGCCCTGCATATCCTTGCCGACCGCGGCATCATCGATTACCAGGCGCCGGTCGCGAGGTACTGGCCGGAGTTCGCCGCCAACGGCAAGGGATCGGTCACTGTCGCGCAGGCGATGAGTCACCAGGCCGGTCTGCATGCCGCGCCCCCGACCGACGTAGCGCTCGACTGGGACCGCGCGCTCGATTTCATCGCAACCGCGGTGCCCGCGTATGAGCCGGGCACATCCACTGGCTATCACGCCCTCACGTTTGGGTGGGTGGTCGGCGGAATCGTCGAGAAGGCGACCGGCCGCCATTTCAAAGATGTCATTCAGGAAGAGATCGCCCGACCCCTCGATATCGAGGGCGAGATGTACATAGGTATCCCGGATGGCCTCGATGAGCGTCTTGCTCGGCTAGAGGGTGCGGCAAGGCCCACTTCCGAACAGATAGCGGCCAGCCCTACGGCGAACCTCCCGCACGACCACGACCACTACAGGGCGATACCGACGAGCTTCGACCTCAATTTCAACAAGATGGAAGTGCGCAAGGCCTGCATCCCTTCAGCGAACGGTCACTTCACGGCCCGCGCCCTTGCGAAGACCTACGCCGCCCTCGCAAACAACGGAGAGGTCGGCGGCACCCGGATCGTTTCGACTGAGACGGTACGCCTGATGAGTACCATCCAGGTCGATACCCCAGACCGCGTCACGTTGACGCCGATCCGTAAGAGCATGGGCTTCTTCAATGGTGGGAAGACCATGGGCGCTCACGGCGCGACAGGCCCTCGCGAAACTGCATTCGGTCATGCTGGCGGCGGCGGCTCGATCGCCTTCGCCGACCCGGACGTGAACCTCAGCGTTGCCGTCACCATTAACAAATTGATGAGCGGACTTCAGGCCGAAGGTCCAGCCTTCGAAATATGCGAACTTATCCGCAACGAACTCGGAGTGAACGGCTGAATAAGCCGGCTGAGTTGCGCCTGTGCACCCTTTTCGAATTCCTTCGGCCGAATGCGGTCGCGTTGACGACTCAGGTCGCCGTTCGCGGGCATCGCACCCGTCGGGAGCGGAAGCTTGTGGAGCAATCCTCTGCCGCTGTTCTCCAGCACCGTCCGCCAACCGAGCCGCCGTTGGAGGCTGCCGCATTTGCGCAGGGCGTGTCGTCAAGTTTCAACCCAATCGATGCCGTCGATAGTTGCCATGAACTGCGTTGGGCCTTGCGTGGGTTGCGTATTCTGTCCCCCGGGTGGGTTCTCCACACTGACTCTCAGCGCATGGCCCACGTGAAAGGGGAACCTACCCATGGAAAACCGAAGTTCTTACTGGCAGAAGCGGCTCATCAACCGCCGGCGAGTGATTGGTAGCGGTGGCATTGCGGCCCTCGGACTTGGCGCGGCCGCTCTCGTTGGATGCGGCGGCGACGATAGTGGTTCAGCGACCAGAGCACCAAGTGGCCAGACGCCTGGACCATCCCCGGCCGCCGCCGCTCCGACTTACGGGGGCAGCCTCGTCACCTCGGTGCTCTCCACCGTGCCCGAGCCCATCGACCCGCACAGGCACATCGGAAGCGGAGGCGTCAGCGGGTACTGGCCGAACTATCTGGACTTGCTGCTTGAGATTGGAGCCGGCGGGACACTCAAGGGTGGACTCGCGGAGAAGTGGGAACTTCCCGGCGACGGGACCGAAGTGCTGCTGCATATTCGGCCTGGCGTGAAATTCCACAACAAGGCGGGTGCTGGTGGAAACCGTGAGTTCACTACCGAGGACGCAGCGTTCAGTCTGAACCGTACTGCCGGGAAACTGGATCCTGGCAGCAAAGCGCTCTACCTGCGAGCAGGGGACTTCGGCCCGTTTAACCGGGCCCAGGCGGTGGATGCCAAGACCGTAAAAGTTACCCTCGACAAGCCATACAGCCCATTCTTGTCTGCTGTCGCCTTTGCACGAAACTACATGATTCCTAAGGAGCAGACGACGGGGTCGACCTTCGCCGACTACGAAAATGACAAGACCAAGCTCATTGGCACGGGTCCGTTCATGCTCACTGGTTGGGAGAACGACGGGCAGAAAGTCACTTTCACGAAGAATCCCGACTACTGGAGACGTGATAGTCAGGGCGGCTAGCTGCCGTATTTGGAGTCACATCGATACGAGTTTGTCGGTGATGCGTCGGCTCAATTAGCCGCGTTTGCGTCGAAACAACTTTCCACTACATCGGCCTCCAATAAGGTCGGACGTCAAGCTATCGAGGCCGCACGAAAAGACGCCGTGCTTACCAAAACAATCGGCAATCCAGGAACTCCGCCGCACTTACGTTTCAACCCCAATGTCGAGCCGTTCACAGACGTTCGCGTTCGCAAGGCGCTTCATCTCGTCCTCGACTACAAGGACATGGGTGACTCGTACTACGGCGAGGGGAACTGGGCATACATGGGCCATGTGACCCAGATCTTTAAGGATGAAGCGATTGGCCCAGATGAGGTAGCCAAGATGCCCGGCTACAATCCAGCGACGAAGGCCAAGGACATTGCGGACGCTAAGGCATTGATGGCAGCAGCTGGTCATTCGGACGGTGGAATTTCGTTCAAGATTTTCTGTTGGCCTGTGCCGCAGCTCGCATCCGTTTCGATATACGAGGACATGGTGCGGGCAAAGGCTGCGTGGGAGAAGGTCTGGCCAGCGATCAAGGTGGAGCTCGAGCCCCAAACGGACGCGCCAACCTTCAACACAAAGATGACCTCTGGCAACTTCCAGATGGTCGGCTACTTTCTGAACTTCTCACCGGATGCGGCCCTTGGCCTGGCGGCCAACCTTGGCGCTGGTGGCGCGCGCAACTATG
>JANMXI010000097.1:0-18568 GCA_031394735.1 Pseudomonadota bacterium
CGGCAATTTCAGCTGCAACGCGATCGGTGTTGCGTCCCTGGACGCAGCACCTACTTCGTCTGACCGCGAACCCCCTGCTGCATCTACCGACAAATCCGATCTCACTCAAACTCAGATCGGTGCGGCGAACTCCTGGTTGCAGCGCCGAGTGGATAATTTGAGGAGGGACCAAACCGTTCGTTCCGGCCCCGAAGCAAAGCAGTACTCGTCGAAACCGGATTTTCTGGCCGCCTCCGATTTGGACGCGGACGGGAAGACAGATCTTGTCCTTGGCTGGAGTTGGGGTTCGTTCCGTTGCGACGGCGCTTACTTGACGGTGTTGATCAACGACGCCAACGACGCTCAACCGGTATACCGGCCAGCCGAAGTAACGCTGCCCGGCAATTGCGGCGCGAAAGGCTGGGCATCGTCTGTCAAGGATGTCAAGGCGCGGCGTATCTACATCGATATGCAGCAGCGCTATCCGGGTGCCAACAACGTGCAGCAGATCAGTGCGACGATTCGCCATGACGGCGTATTCACCTTCTTCGACCCCGCCGGAAAATCGGGGAGCATTGGGGCGATCGAGAAGGCGTTGCCGATGAAATCCGAGTGAAGACATGCGCCCATTCCTTAGTCGCGTCCCTGTAACTTGGAAGCTCGCGCCATTCCACCTCTTGCCGCAAGTACCTGTTCGCCATATCGCATCGGCATGCGGTTCGACTTCCAACGTCCCGCTTGCATAACAGACGCCAAATCGATATTCAGCGCTAACAAGTCCTGAGTCGCGCCCACCCGGATCGAGTGACCGCTGATCTGACTGATGTCTTTGGGTGCCATTCCGATAAATGCCGCCACCCGCTTGAACGCTTGCGCGACCGCGTCAACATTCAGCCGGTCGCCGATTTGGTGGCGGCCAACCAGGCGCCGGAAAATGGCTCCGTGCGCTATTTGAGCCCGCTTCATCCAAAGAGCCAAAAGCCGTACCGTCTCTCGCGACAGATAGGCCGTATTCCCCTCTCCCGCCTGATCGGTCTTGGAGCGACGGATAAGCACCCGGCCGGTGCCGTCCGGTAGGAAAGTCACGTCGTCCAGGTTTAGCGCCACCAGTTCGGCTCGCCTTGCCATCGTGTCATAGGCCACGGCCAGTAGCGCGCGCTCCCGATCGGGCCGAATTCCCTCGCCGGCCGTCTCAATGAACTTCTTGATGTGTTCCCAACACAGTGCCTTGGCCTGCCGCTGACGCGCCGACATCAGGTTGCACATGCCTTTGATCTCGAGCTGAACGAGATCATCGGCGCAGGGGTTCTCGAGCTTCGCAACCCGATGCGCAAGCGCGACCGTCGACAAGTACCGGCGAATCGTCGCCGGCTTCCTGCCATCGAGCCTGCATTCCTCAACGAACGACGCCACTGCTTCGGGGCTCGCCGGCAATGGCACCACGTTCGAGGTCTGGCAAAACCGCAAAAAATTTGCCCAGTCACATCGCCAAGCTTTCTTGGTCGTTTCCGGATAAACGCGCCCCGCCCTCTCCCACCAGGCGCGCACTCGTGCCGCGGCAGGTGCCAAATCTCGTGTTGCCGGCATCCAGGGCGCGAGCAATTCAGCCTGAGCTCTGGTGAGGGTCATATGGCCGCATAATAGCATTACTCCGGATAACTGCCATTATCGTTAGTGTTGGATAGCATATAATCTGCCTTACATTTACTGTAGTGTTTATTACATGAAGGAAGTGACCTCACCCTCCAACACATACGGATCACGCTCTCGGGGCGTGAATTCCGCAGACGTTGAGCGCGCAGCGGATCAGTTGCTGCGAACGGGCGAGCGGCCAACCGTTGAAAAGATCCGCGCGAACCTGGGTACAGGGTCACCCAACACCATCAACCCGCTCCTGGATGCCTGGTGGAAACGGCTGGCCAATCGTCTGGATGCGGGCCCCGCGGCGTTGCATCGATTGCCCGAAGGCGTCGCGCATATTGCGGAGAGTCTCTGGATGCAGGCGCTGGATGAAGCGCGGCGTCGCGCGCAGTTGGAGCTGAGTTCTGACAAGCGCACTGTTGACCAAGCGAAAGATGGTTATGAAGTGCGCTCACATGTGCTTTCTTTGAGAGAGGGGGAATTGGATTCTCGCTTGCGGGAACGTGAGCGGGCGTATACGGAGTTGGAGGTGCAGCTGCGGACGCTGACTACCTTGTTGAAGAAGGAACAGAAGACGCGGGAGGTGCTGGCAACGAGGATTGCGGAGCTTGAAGCGAAGCCCGTTCGGAAGAGGCCTGCAGGAAAACCATCAATAGAAAAGCCGGCAAAAGGTAGGCGAGCAAAGCGATTGAAACAGCCGGCACGTCGCTAAGCTCGACCGGCATCCGTATGGCCCATACTCTACGCGCCCAATGAAATCCGCCGGTATGGCATATAGGACCCGGGTATTCGATGACCCGCACTTCTAGGATTGCATCGCTCCGAGGTTCCGAAGCACCGTTAGTTTGCGGCTATAGGTTGATGCCGACTCACATCACGCGACTGGAATCCCAAGACGCAGCGTCCACCGCAATTGCGCACCCGCGCGAGCGCATCCGCTAGTCCATCGATCTGGCCGAGAGCGTGGAGTCCGTCGATCGCACTCCACTGTTTCGCGTTGTTACGCTGTATCAAGCGAGCTTCGTACTTCCACGGTTCACTGTTCGTCGGCGTTTCGGCGCAGCTCGCGCTGAATAGCCTCTTCACGGGCATCTTCGATCACGAGCAGCACACCGTCAGGATCCACGGCGGTTTGGTCAATCGCGAAGACGCCGGTCAGCGCAGCGTCCGGCCGCAGTTCGCCCTGCTCGAATAAGGCCCACATTTCGCGTGCGTACTCTGTCGCCAGCAGTTCGGGAGCAAAGCGCCCGAGAGTTTCCCGCAAGTTGTTGACGTCCCGCTGTAGCATCGCAAAGGCGCCGTTATTGCCCGCCGCGTTGACAGCTTGCGGCAGATCGATGATCACCGGTCCATCCGGACCAATCAGCACGTTGAACTCGGAAAGATCGCCGTGAATGAGCCCGATGCTCAGCATGCGGACCACCTGCTGCATCAGGAAGTCATGATAGGCGAGCGCAGTTGCGGACGGCAGCTGAATTTCTCCTAGGCGAGGCGCCGGTTGTCCCTCCGCATCCGTGACCAGTTCCATAATGAGGACACCATCAAAATAACCGTACGGCCGAGGCACGCGCACGTTGGCGGCAACCAGCTGATAAAGCGCGTCGACCTCGGCATTTTTCCAGGCCGCCTCCTGCTCTTTTCGTCCAAAGCGGCTGCTCTTGGCCATTGCACGCCGCTGGCGGCTTCCGCGGACCTTGCGCCCCTCCTGGTATTGCGCGCGCTTTTGGAAACTGCGCTGCGCCATGTTGCGATAGACTTTTGCACAGCGCAGCGTTGCACCTGAACGGACCACGTAAACGGTGGCTTCCTTGCCACTCTTCAGCGAACGGAGGACTTCGTCAATAACGCCATCATCGACGAGCGGCTGCAGGGCTGCGGGAGTCTTCATTTTGTCCGTGGACGCCGTCAGTGCCGGCGCGAATTAGTGGGTGGGGTGCCCGGTTGGGGCAGTCAGAGGGCCGCTCCGTAAGAGCGCTGGTCCAGGAATCATACAGATCGACGCCGCTGCAGTCTGTCTGATCGCAATTGCTCAGACCACGACCCGACGGCCTCTATGCGCGCAACACCGGCCGCATGAACGGCCGCAATCAATCGAAAGCCGATAACGCAATCCGCCTGTTTTCAGACAAGTGGCGATCGCTGAAGCAAGCCGCTCGCGACAAGCATCAGCAATAGCATTACTTCGAACCCTCCGACGGCACCGCCCCCCGTCTGCGCAACGCTACTCCGATTCACCACGTTCACGTGAGCCTTGCCGTTGTGGACGTCCGCTTCAAAGGCGGTCAACGCCGCATCAAAGTGACCAATCATCTGATCGGTTGCGGCGTCGAATCCGATCCTGCTCGCCTTGCGCGTATCGCGCTCGATATCCACCAAGGTCGACTTGTCGTCTCGCAGGTCGGTGCCACCCGCACGTAGGACCAATGAACGTGTCACCGGATCGACCACGGCCAAATCCACCAATGTCGCCGTCTCGTGACTCGTTCCTCGCAGAACATATGCGCCGACGATGGTCAAATAGCCAAGCGACAGCTTTTTGTCATCCTGGTGCGTCACCTGGTCATACGACACAAGCGCCATCAAGTCGACACCATACAATCGTTGTATGCCATCCAGGCCGGCGATGCCCTTGCTGGCATCCAAGTAGTAGTCTGGGACCACGACGATCTCACTGACGAATTTGCGGCTTGAGAATCGCTGACGGATCTTCTCCAGAAGGGCTTCCTTCTGCGCTGCGTCCAAGGGCGCGGCGCCGGAAGAGGATTGCGATGGCAAAAACGCCAGCCCCACGCGCAGTGGCACTTTCAATTGCGGGATGGAATTTTCCGCCGGCGGAGATTGGCCATTAGGATAGAGGAAACTCACCAGACTCGACGAATTTTGAGTCTGCGTCTGACAGCGGGTCGCACAGAATGCATGGTTGATGATGTCGCAGCCGCTAAGCATCGCGGCCATCAAAACAAACCCGACAGCGAACCGAATCTTCATAAGCAACTCCTGGGGTGTGGCACTAACCGGCTCCTGGTGTACTTGTCGGCGGCGCCGAGACTGGCACACCGTGCGGCCATTCGCGACGCTCATCTCCTCAGTGGCGATTGATACGTCTTTTGGCATTATTTTTCGATACGCCGCATCAACAGTGAAGTGCTGCTATAAGTACCGCAACGATCATCCGCAGGTACAATGAGCCCATACGCGATCGGGATTAGCGGATGTTGAGGCAAGGAGGCGGCGGTGGCGATTCTAGGAAAATGGTTACCGGTGTTGCTAGGTGCCATAGCACTGAGCGTCACTGAATTCGCCGCTGCCAAGGAACCGGTCGTCAATGAACCGGCACCCGGATTTCGGGTCACCACTCTCGACGGCAAGAAGCTCTCGTTGGACGATTTCAAGGGCAAGGTTCTGATTCTCAACTTTTGGGCAACCTGGTGCGCGCCGTGCCGTACAGAGCTGCCGTTACTCGATACGTACTATCAGCTCCAATATGACGTTGGATTGCGCGTACTCGCCGTGACAACAGAAGATTCCCTGCCTCTGTACAAACTCAAACCATTGGCAGCGGTCCTTCATATTCCGATGGCACGCTACTTCCGGGGCAGCTACAACACGCTGGGCGGGGTGCCCACCAACTACGTCATTGATCGCCACGGTGTGTTGCGGTACGCGAAGGCCGGCGCATTCGACCTTGACGATCTGAATGACCTCCTCGTCCCGTTGCTCAGTGAGCCGGTGCCCGAGCCCGCGGGCGGCGACGCCGGGAGTTGAGGGGGCGCTATGGCATGTCGCTAGGCATATCCTGAGCGGCCACGATCTGCCATTTTCCGTCTCGCTTCAGCCAGGTGTCCGTCCACGTGAGTTTGACCCGATGTGGTTTTCCACTGGCTGGGACACGCAGCGCACTTTCGCTACCGTACAAGATCGCCATCGAATCACCAAAGAAATGCACGGTCACATCGTACATGACGCATTCTTTCTCTGTGGATTTGGCGACCACGGCGTCTGCGACAGCTTCCTTCTTTGAGTATTGAGCGCCGCTGGGTGCGGTGCCATGAAAATCTTCCGCCAGAATGGTCTTTTCAATTCCGTTGTGGGTACATCCGGCAACTGCCCATTGGCGCTCCAGCTCGATCAACGACTTTGCAGTCGCATCATCGGCCTTTGCCCAGTGACTTTCCTGAGCATGAGCAGCGGGCAGCATGAGAAAAGCTGCTAGGGACGAGAATGCGACCAACGCCGGGCGGATTCGTAACATTCGGGCTTTCATCATGACTTTCCCCTTCTTGAGTGGAATTCGATCAATTCGACTATAGCGCGTCGAGATTCTCAATTTTGCTTGAGGGCCATAAAAAAGGCCCGGCAAACTCACAGCTGCCGGGCCCGACTTCTCGTGCAATCCTCAGGCTCCCGGCACCTGAATACGCACGACGTCCTTCAACACGCCTTCGAGGCCGCCGAAGACCGTCAACTTGTCGATCTTCTCTGTCACCTTCTCCAGCGCTCCAACTCCTTCAAACGCAACAGCGTCGGGTTGTCATCCATCAACCGCGCGGTGTTCAGCAGCGAACGAGTCGCGGCCGTCTCCTCGCGGCGGCGGATCAAGTTCGCCTGCGCGATCTTCTCCGCCTCAACCACCTGGTTGAGAATGACCTTCATCTCACCCGGCAGGATCACGTCCTTAACACCCGCCGAACGCACCACCACACCGTTGCCCTCGAGCTTGCCCGCAACAATGGCGCTGATCTCGCGATCGAACGCACCCTTGTCGCCCAGCAACTCATCCAAGGTGCGCGCACCCACAGCTTCCCGCAGTGCGAACTGCAGCTCCTTGTAGACGTACTCGACGACGTTGACGAGCCGCGAGCGTGCCTGCACCGCATCCAGCACCTGCCAAAGCGCCGTCAGGTTTACACGCAAGCTCACCTTGTCGCGCGTCAGGATCTCCTGACCTGCGACCTCCATCGTCTGCAAGCGCAGGTCGACCATCTCGACCTTCACATTGCGCTGGAACTTCCAGTACGCCGTCAGGCCCGGCTTCAGCACCTCACGCAGTTCGCCGTCCGCGATCAGTAGGCCCACCGACGTGTCGGGCACCTCCGCCACACCCATGGCTCCGCTCAACGCTGCAGCACCCTGTGCTCGTGTCAAAACACGAGCCGTGTCGGCATCCAGCGCGTACTCGCGCGAGATGTCCTTCACATCGACCCGAACTGCGATGGGTCCACGCCAGTACAACTGCCGCTTACCCGGCGCCAGCACTGACACCAGACGATCGTTCTTGTAGACCAAGCCCACCTCACGGTCGCCCAGTTCGACTAGCATCACATACGGCTCGATCAATGCACGGGCGTCCTTCAATAGGACGTCCATGCGCGGGTGCTCGAATTCCGGCACCGTCACGTCGTAAACCTTTACCTCACGACGGTTCCACGGATCGAACAACCAGTGCACGCCCGGCTCCATCACCGCCTCGAAGCCGCGGTTACGAAACAGCAGGCCGCGCTCGTACTGGGCAATCGTGACTCGCTTCAATCCCATCGACAGTTTCATCTTCCTTCTCCTTCCCGCGGCCGCCGTACCCCATGTACGGCGGCCTTCCAACAAGTCGAGAGTCCCCTCCGCTCGCTACACGGACCCGTGGGGCTGCGGCGTTTGCCCGGGCGGTGCGCTGCCGTCGTCGATCTCAAAAAGCGGGTACCTTATCCAAAGCGAACCCTGTCTCGATCAACCCAACGCAGCACCAATCGCTGGCCAACACCGCGCGCCCTGACTGCTCAAAGCGATGCGCGCGCTGTGAGTGGCGGATGCCGGCATGCCCATCGACCCCTCACTGAGGCTTCCCTCGATGCAAGGCCTACGCCCTGCGTCAACACCATCAAGGTCCAGGTTTTCAAACTGGAACAAGTACGGGAGTCGAACCCGCGACCGACGGTTTATGAGACCGTTGCTCTACCCACTGAGCTAACTTGTGGTGGCATGAAACAGAGCGCTCGTGCGGTACGCGCCTGCGCGATCCTTCAACGGAGCGCACGCGCGCCAGGTGGAATGGCGAACCCACTATCGTAAGCACGATCGATGTTTCTTCCTCGTCACGAGACCACGTCCGGCGCAGTCTCGAATTCTCCTTCTCTCGCCTCACACCGTCGTTTTCTCGTCGCCCAAACGACGAGACCCCGGAAGGCAGTGCCAACCGGGGTCTCGTGGAGAGATTGCCGGGACTGCCATCTGGTCAGCCCCGCAACAGTGCGAACAGGGCTACCGCATTACTTCATCCGATGCACGCGGCGCTGCGCCACACGGAATCGCCTGATTCCGTGCGTGTGCTCGCAGCGCAAAACGCTGTCGGGTGCAAAAGCTGTTTGATTGCTGTTTCATAGGGGCGCGTACTCTATGCCGAAAATATTTCTTGTCAACAATTTTCTTGCGCCGTAGCAGGTGACATATCATCTGCATTGCATGACTCAGACATCCTCGTCACTTCTCGTCTTGCTTCCGGGCCTCGACGGGACGGGAAAGCTGCTGACGCAATTCGCTGCCGCGCTCAACCCTGGCGTCGAGTGCTCCATCATTACGTATCCGCTCGACCAACAGTTGGGGTACGACGAGTTGGAAGAGATCGCTCGAGCGTTGCTCCCAGTGAACAGAGACTACATCCTGTTGGGAGAATCCTTTGGCGGACCATTGGCCATACGATTAGCGGCGCAGCAACCGCAGGGGTTGCGAGGGTTGATCCTTTCCGCATCGTTTGCGAGCAATCCGTATCCTATGCTTGGTTGGGCCCATCCATTTGCCCGACTCGTGCCATTCAAATCCCTCCCGCGATGGATTCGGGAACCGTTTCTTTGGGGATCGCGGACGCCCACCGATGCGCCGATGCAATTTGATCGTGCCAGTGCAATGGTCGACGAAGCTGTGCTGCGGCATCGGATCGGGCAGGTGTTGCAAGTGGACGTCCGCGATGCATTGCGAAAAATTGAGGTCCGCATCCTGGTCCTCCGAGCGCTCGGCGATCGACTAGTACCGCAGGCCAGCAGCGACTTCATTTTGCAACAGGCTCGACGGGCGCACCGAGTAGACATCGACGGCCCTCACTTGTTGCTGCAAACCCGCGTCCCCGAGTGTGCTGCCGCTGTGGCGTCGTTCATCGAGGGTTCATATAAACTGCCTTAATCTGTCAACCCAATGGCCGATGGTTCGTTGAACAGGCCAGTGGGAGGTTGCTATGGACATCGAACAACGTCTACAGCGCCTGCAGGAACGCTACCGATCGGCTTTGAGCGCGGCGGTGTTGGCTAAGGCGCAATATTTCTCCCTTGCCGGTGAAGCATCCGCCACTGCCGCGGCAGTGCAGCGGGCGGCGATCCATTGGCAACAGATCGAGGCGCGCAAGAAAGCAATCGTCGCGCGAATGGTCTATGTGGAGCAATTGGCGCGCGATGCAGTGGCCTGAGGAGTCACCTGACGACCGGTTCAAACACTCGCGCGCAAACGTGGTTCTAGAAGGCGCACCAAGCGCCGTCCCGAACCACCACGTTGAACGCAGCCTGCACTAGTGTATCGGCGCCATCAAATGCTGATACGGCGTTCCTGCCCACATCACATAGGGCACCGACGTGTCCGGATCCACCGCCTTCGGATAGCTGTCGTAGAACGCCGCGGCGGCGCCGACGATCATGATGTGCGGGCCAGTCTTGATCCAATGACTGGCTCTCGTCGGCTTCGGTGCGTACGGGTCCGTGTTGCTGGCGTCCGTGCCGCCGGCCAGCATGTACATCATCCCAACCATTCCCGACGTCGGCACCTTGTGGTGCAGATACGCGTCCATCCAGGCACCGGAATTTTTGTCCCAGCACATGGGATCCGGACCCGGCGTCTCGGGATTATCGGGCATGCACGTAAAGCCGTTGGTACCAGCCTTCAACGTGCGCATCGCACCTTTGGCGTCGGCCATCACGATCGTAGCGCCCTTCGCCAAGTTCTTCGGCGCAGCGCTCATCGCACTGGTGATCAGCTCTGCATCGGTCTTGCCCGCCGTCGCGTGCATTTCGTGATTGCCTGCAGAAGCGGGTTCCTCCGCCGTCACCACGCTCTCAAAACTCATGCCTAAAAACCCGGCCATGGTCCAGGCCGCATAGATTGATAAATTCATTGAAGCCTCCCCTCGCGTGAATAACCGATTGTCGGACGGCATATTCGACTCCTTCGGTGAATTTTGGGCAAGTTCGCCTCCTTGGCGGCCACAACGTGGGTTTCGCGGACAACCGGCAGGGGCGGCACTACCGCATAGCCCACCTTCCCGGGCATCATGGCGTCAGAGTCACAACCGCCCGCAGCACTTGGTATCGACACTTCATGACGAGAAATATTCGCATCAGCTTTCTGTTGATCCCCTGCCTGTTGGCAAACGTTCCCGCGGTGGCGGCAGAGTTGCCAACTCTTTCCGCAACGGTTCAACCCTATATCCGGGTCCAATCCCCGACGGTGGTGCTGACGCACGTGCGGGTGATCCATGGCACCGGCAAGCCGGCCATTGCAGATCAGAACGTGATCATCGAGCACGGCAAGATTGCGCGCATTGAGCCGGCAAAGTCAGTGACAGTAACGCCGGAGATCGCAGTGCTCGACCTGTCAGGCTACAGCGTGATGCCCGGCATCGTCGGCATGCACAATCACCTCTACTACATCGCGCGTCCAAATCTTCAGCCAGGCAAGACGCTGTCGTGGGAAGCGCCCTTGCTGGTGCCGCAGATGATGTTCTCCTCGCCACGGCTGTATCTGGCGGCCGGTGTCACGACTCTTCGCACGACGGGAAGCGTCGAACCATACGCCGACCTGAACATGCGGGACCAGATCGATGCAGGCCTGTTGCCGGGTCCCCATATTGACGTGACAGCGCCTTACTTGGAGGGCAAGAGTCCTTTCTTCATTCAAATGCATCAACTGTCGAGCCCCTCTGAGGCCACGCAGTTTGTGAACTATTGGGCAGGCGTCGGCGCCACCTCCTTCAAAGCCTATATGAACATCACGCGCGCCGAACTGAAGGCCGCCATCGACGCCGCTCACAAGCACGGGCTTAAAGTGACCGGCCATCTGTGTTCGGTCACCTACCCTGAGGCGGCGGAATTGGGCATCGATGATCTCGAACATGGCTTCTGGGTGAACACGCAGCTTTCCCCTGGCAAAAAACCGGACGAATGCCCGGAAGCAGGCGGCGAAGACACGATCAAGCGCATGGATCCAGAAGGACCAGAGGCAACAGCCCTGATCAAATTGCTGGTGGATCATCACGTCGCCGTGACCTCGACGCTGCCGGTGTTCGAAGGCGCCGTCGCGGGGCGCCCGGCCCTACAGTCGCGCATGCTCACGGCAATGACTCCCGAAGCCCGCGAGGCTTACCTCATTGCGCGCAATCGTCGCGTGGAAAGTCCGAACCCTGATGGCGCGGTAATGCTCGCTCACGCGATGCGCATGGAGCGACGATTCGTCGCCGCGGGTGGACTACTGCTTGCGGGCCCCGACCCGACCGGCAATGGCGGCGTGCTGCCTGGTTTCGGCGATCAGCGCGAGATTGAATTATTGGTCGAGGCGGGGTTCACGCCCCTAGAGGCTATCCGCATAGCGACCATGAACGGCGCGATCTATGAAGGTCGGCAGGCAAGCATCGGTTCGATCGAGGTGGGAAAGAACGCGGACTTGGTCGTCATCAAGGGCGACCCAACCCAGCAGATCGCCGACATCGAAAATACAGAGATCGTTTTCAAAGACGGGGTCGGATACGATTCTGCGAAATTGCTCCGCTCGGTTGCCGGGCGGTATGGACAATATTAGGGAAACAACAATGCGCTTTTTCCTGCGGATGATCGTTGCCGTCGCGGCGTCGGTGGTGACTGCGTGCGCCACCGGCCCGAACGAGAATTCCGATCCGGCGTTTGTCGCCAGGGAAAAGCGCGACGCTCAGATGATCAAGAAAATGCAGTCCTACGTGGGCTGGAACATCGGCTCATTCATGTCGGACTGGGGGATGACGCCCACCAGCACCACGCCAGTCGCCGACGGCAACGTCTACAAGTTCGACAAACAGCAGACCGAATTGAAATGCGCGTGGGCCGTCCGCACCAACAACATGGGCAACATCGTGCAATGGTCGATGCGCGGCAATGCGTGTCCGAATGCCGACGGGCCCTGAACGTCTCGTTCGCGTATCTCTAGCTAGTGCCTGCTGGATTTACCCGGATCGTCAGCCACAGGCGTTCCCCGATCGTCAGGTGACGGAACCATCTCCGAGTCGATCAGCGAAAACGGAATCGTTCCCGCGTCATTCATGTGTGCAAAGAATTCCGGCAGGCTGAATGGCTTGCCGGCCGTCTGGCACTGTTGAGCGTAGTCGCTGATCAGCCGTTCGAATTGCATTTTTCCGGTGATATAGCTGCTGCCGTAGCCTGGTTGCCGCAAGTAGAGCAGCTGTTCGAACGCGACCAGCTCGTTGTTGGGGTCCGACCATCCGCGCGGCGTCCATTTCGCGTGAAAATGCCCCGCCTGTTGCAGCGTCATCTCATTCGACTGTACATACAGTGAAGCAAGACCGCGGGCTGCGCGGTTGGCCAGCATGATCCAGACGATCTCGCGCCCGCGCGGATGGTCGTCGTACAGACCCGCCTGCATCAGGGTCTCCTCCATCGCCGTCGCCAGACCCTCCGACCGGCTATCAAACATATTGGACAAGGCGGGAAGGCGGCGGATCGCGCTGCCATTGGGCTCGTGCTTCATACGCGCCAGCTCGATCCAATGATAGTCGTGGGAGAACAATCCCATCGGCTCACGCGCCGTTGCCTGCAGGAAGAAATTCCGTTTGTCCGGCGGCACGAACTTGAGAACCTGCTGCGCCATGGCATCGCGATAGTAATCGCGGTCCGCAACGATGCCCCCCTGAATCAGAAAATCGGTGAGCTTTTTCATCCGCCCTTCGACCAGCGTCTTCCAGCCCTCCGGAGAGTTCTCCGGATCGAGCGGCGGCAGCGCGCGATTGTGGAACTCCTCCAACGCCAGCCCTGCGCGCGCCCGCTCCAATTCACGACGCAGCAGCGCCACCTGTTGATCCCAGTCATACGGCACGCGATGGACATGGGTCAGATACCAGTTGTAATTGTCCTTGCCGACACCGGAGGGACCTGTCTTGTTCGCCGCCTCAGACTGGACCCAGGCGGCGAAGTCATCCGTCGCCTTGCGGGCGCGACTCACGGCATCCCGCAGGGCTTTGTCGGTGCCGGCTAGACTCGCGTGCTTGCTTCCTTCCAAGGTTCGCATGTCCAAGGTGCCTGCCTGTAGATTGGCCAGCACTTCGCTTTGAGTCCGAACGGTGCTGACGCCGTAAACCCACAAATCGCGAGTGTTGCTCTGACGCAGATTGACCTTCGCTTGCTCCAGCAGCGCGGGTATTGCGCCGAGCAGACAAGACAGCATGCGTTGATCGGTGCGCGATAGCGGAAACTCATACGCGAACAGGTCGATCGCGGGCTCCGCCGTCACGCCTTCGTGCTGCGGAACGTCGCTACGCTCGCCAAAGACGGTCGCATAGAAGGACGGATCGCGTGCCCACGGTTGTCGTACCCGAAGATCGAAGTCCAGGCCGCTCATCTCCGCGTCGATCAATTCGCGGTCGACCCGCTGCGCCGGCGTCCAGTTGCGAGTATCCAACGCCTTTAACGTCGCCATCTGCGCCGGCAACGCTGCGGCCTTCGCAGTCATGGCAGCGGTTCCATAGTCGGGAACGCATTTTTTCACGGCTGGCTGCTCAAAACGCCGCCACCCTTCCGCCAACGGCAGAAGCGACGCGTAATCACCTGCAGCAAACGCCATGCCCGGGGCTGCCAGCACGACAATCAGAATGGAAACTGGCCATAGGCGCATCGCGAACCTGCCTTATAAGCGAAAGTGTCAGTTCGACAGTGTGCTACAACGCCGGCCCGGTTGCATCCGGCAAGGCTATTGCCGTCGACTCGATACGGGCCGTTCGAGTCCGGCGGCCGTGCGCAAGCGTGTGCCGACACGGACGATGGCGTCGATCACCGGAATAAGTTCCTGGCCGAGCGTCGACAAGGAATACTCCACCGACGGAGGCGAGGTTGGAATGTGCGTCCGGGTGATGACGGCCTTCTCCTCCAGGGATCGCAGACGTGCGGTCAGCATTTTGGGCGAAATGCGCGAGATGTCTTTTTGCAACTCGCCGAATCTGCGCGGTCCGCCGCTGAGTTGCCAAACGATGTTGGGGGTCCACGCGCCGCCGAGCAGTTTCATGCATTCATTCATGGGACAGCCGGGTGGCGGCGGCGGAGCAACACTCTTGCGCATTTTCAGTGCCATCGACCCTCCAAGCCGGTTACCAAAGCGAAAGCGATATTTATCGCGAAGAGGCGTTAATCCACTATACAAAAGAAACTACCGAATGATAGCTTACCGACTCGAAATTTTCATTCAGGAGTGTTCGATGAAACTGTATTACACGCCGGGCGCATGCTCGCTGGCGTCGCACATCGTGGCGCGCGAAGCCGGAATCGACCTGCAACTCGAGAAAGTCGATCTGCAGGCAAAGACGACATCCGACGGAACCGCTTTTGCGACCATCAATCCGAAGGGCTACGTTCCTGCCCTGCGCTTGGACAACGGCGAACTGCTGACCGAGGGCACGGCCATCGTTCAATATCTGGCCGATCAAAAGCCCGCTGCGGGAACCTCACCGGCTGCAGGAACCCTCGACCGGGCTCGGCTGCAGGAGATGTTGGGATACATCAATTCCGAGATTCACAAAAGCTTCGGCCCCCTCTTCAATCCCGCCATCACAGACGAACAGCGTACCGAGCGGATCGCGTACTTGTACAAGCGCTACGATCTGGTCGAGCAGCAGTTGGGCAAACACGAATACCTGGTCGGCGATCGGTTCTCGCCGGCCGATGCCTACCTGTTCACGGTGACCAACTGGGCCGATCACCTGAAAGTGGATATGTCAAAGTATCCAAACGTTCTGGCGTTCCAAAAGCGCATTTTCGCGCGGCCTGCCGTGCAGGCGGCGATGAAAGCGGAAGGGTTGATTCACTAATTGTCGTAGCGGCCGGAAGTTCCCACTTCAATCGGCGGGAGCTCGCGTCCACGGCAACGTGGATGCGAGTTCCAATCGCTACTTAAGCAAGCCGTAGTCGAAATTCCCGGCGCATCAGCAACAGGCTCATCAACGCCTGCAGCGCCAGACTCGCAACCGACAGATACCAGAGATGCCGCAGCTCGAACCAGGGCTGATGGGCCAGCCAAATGGCGGGCAAACCGAACGTAATCAACCGCGAGGCGCTGCTGAGCAGCGAGGGCACTGTGTTGCCGAGACCTTGAAAAGTGCTCGAACAGGCAAAGACGATGCCTGACCCCAGAAAATTCCAGGAGATGATTTGCAGAAACAGCGAACCGATCAAAATGACGGAAGCCTGATCCGAGAACAACCGGATGAACCAATCGGGATGCCACTGACACACCAAGGTCAGCGTCAGCATCACGATGCTGCTCAATACAATGGCTGACCGGAATGCCTGCCGCACCCGATCAAACTTGCGAGCACCGAAATTTTGACCGATCACCGGTGCAACCGCGAAGGCAATCGCCATTCCGGGGAGCAGGATGGATTGCATCACACGTGAGCCCACGCCAAATCCTGCCTGCGCATCGGCGCCGAAACGCCGGATGGTCCAAAAGATCAACGCAAAATAGACGAACATCAGCGCGAATTCGCCGCCCGCGGGCAAGCCGATTTTCAACAAACGTCCCCACACCTTAAAGCGCGGCGCCCACATGGACGGATGCAGCGCCACGTAATGTTCGAGCTTGATGAAATACAGGGACAGCAGGATCACCGCGGCGACGATGGCGAGGGTGCTGGCCAGGCCGGCCCCGGCAACCCCCAGCGGATGTCCCGTTCCCCACCCGGCAATCAGGACGGGCGCAAGGATCGCATTGAGCAGGACGGTGAGTCCCTGAACTACCATCGTCGGTTGAACGATGCCGGTGCCGCGCAACGCAGAAGCGACCGACACCATCGCGAATTGCAGCGTCAAGCCGGGCAGAAACCAATACAGGTACGCAGTACCGGCCGCAGCGGTATTCGCGTCAGCGCTCATGGCGCGCATATAGCCGGCCGATCCCGAATACCCCGCAATCAGTGTCAGTACAGTGCAGGTGCCGGCGAGCGCGAGGGATTGGTTGAACACCAGATTCGCTTCGGCCTGATCCTTCCGACCCACTGCCTGCGAAATAAGCGTCACGACGCCGACGCCCAGGGTCTGCGTCAGCGCAAAAATGAGGAACATGAGATTGCCTGCGCCGCTCACGCCGGCGATCGCCGCGTCACCCAGTCGGGAAACAAAGTACAAATCGACGATGTAATACAGCGTCTGCAACAACATGCCTACCATGATGGGGATGGCCATGGCGGCAATATTCGCGGTGACGGGGCCTTGCGTGAGATCTTTCATGATCGCGCAATGCTATCAGTTCGCAGCCGTCTACAACTCGTCCGCGCGCTCATCGCGCACGTCGTAGACTTTGAATCCCGCTTTCTCGTACACCTGTTTCGCTGCCGGGTGATCCAACGTGTCGGTGTGCAGCCAGATGCGGCTGGGCTTTGTGTTCCATTGTTCCTGCAGGGCGACTGCCAGCAGCCAGGGTCCCAGTCCCCTGCCCTGCGCGTCCGGCACCAGACCGAAATTCTTCAATTCGATCTGCGGGAAGGCGGCGCAGTCGAACTCGCAGAATCCCAGCGCAGCGCCACTCGAGTCGCGCAGCACATAGATGCGCAGCCGATCGCCCGATAACAACTCACTGAGTTCCGCCTCGTCAAGTTTCAGTCGCGTATCCCAGCCCAGCGGGTCGCCCACCCGTCGATACAACGCAAGATAGGAGTGCACGTCCAGACGTTCCAGTACGACCTTGTCGGCCTCGGTGTAACTCGGCGGCGGTGGCGGCGCCAGCATCTCCAGATACGTGACCCTCAGCATCACGCGCTTGGGATCGTTCAAGGAAAGATTGCCGTCGTGATAAAAGCCGTTCAGCGTCAACGTGTCGACGGGCCAGGTGACCGCCGGCGGTTCTACGCCCAGTGGCGAGTCGTGATTGGGATCAAAACCGGCGAGCTGCGCGCGGCAGTGGGCGACCAGTCGTGCATCGCTGGCCAGTCGCACCGACTCGGTGGCGGCGGCGTAATCCTTGACCGCTTCCTTGGCAATCACCAGCCGCACCCTGCGCGAACTCTTGGCAGGACGGCCAGGCTCGGTGAGAAGCTTCCATGACGCCAGCAGCAGCATGTCGGCGCCGCCCCGCGGCATCAATACCCGGGTACCTTTGGGCAACTGGCCCTGCAGAAGCTCGCGAAAATGCGAGCTGAAATCTCTCACGCCAATTTTCCTTGTGCTGGCGCCGGTTTGCGCGCGCTGCAAGCCAGACTACGCCGCGCTACAACGGCCCGCAAGCGACCCTGATCAAACAAATTCGTCCATCACTGCGCGCTCCATAGCAACGGGAACAAGGGGTGATTCATCGGAGCACCGGCGGGGAGTTCGTCTTCAAGGCCCGGGAATGCCGGCGATGTGGTCCAACGCCGCGGCGCGTGCACGATGTCATCGCCGAGGAAGCGGACGGAGAACACGCGGCGGCGAGAGGCGCCATCCACTCCTCGTGTCGCGTGCAGGGTCAGCATGTGGAAACAGACGACATCACCGGGTTCAAGTTGCCAACCCAGGATCGGGAATTCGTCTCGACGGGATTCCACATCCGGCAGATCGGCGAGTGACCCTTCCGGAAACCACTTGGCCTGAGAGTCCAGAAAGGACCGCGGCATCAGCCACGGTCCACGATGCGAGCCGCCGACAAATTCCAGCGTCGAGGCGCGGCTCACCGGATCGACCGGAATCCAGAAGCTCACGTTCTGAGAACCGTCGATGTTGTAGTACGGCTGGTCCTGGTGCCAGGGCGTCGGTTGCCGCGTTCGCGGTTCCTTGGTGAGCATGTGATCGTGATACAGGCGCGCCGTCCGGCTGCGCATCAGTTGACCCGCGGTTTGCGCCAGCGGCGAGTCGAAGATGAAGCCTCGATACTCGGGGTTGTCCTGCCAATTGCAGAAGTCTTCGACGAAGAATCCCGGGTCATCGGCATTGCTGGCCACTTTGGCCCGGGGGCTCAAGTGCGACAGGTTCCAATCGATGCCGGCGCGTAGCAGCGCCAGCTGCTCGGCATTGATCAACTGACGCAGGCAGACCGCGCCGTCGCGCTGAAATTGGTCGATGGATTCCTGGCTGATCATGCGGCGACCGTGAAGAACCTCACGCCCTCATTTCAATTCGATTTCGATGAAGACAAACTCGAAGGCGTTCGCGTTGATGACGTTGTGCGCAACTCCCGCCTGACGTGTGTAGGAAACGCCGACTGAAAGCTGCGCATCTCGCGTCCCGGTCGCCTCTTCCAGCCGTAAAATGCCGTTGGTGAGCGGCACCACCACGTAATCGTGCTGGTGGACGTGATAGCCGGTGTCAGCGCCAGGCGGGAATCGATATTCTGTGACGATGACACGATCGTTGTCGAGCTGGACGGTGGCGATTGCCTTCATAATAGAGTCCCGGGGAGAGAAATTCTCACATGCCCTCCATTGTACCCACACGCGCCATCAGCTTTGCCATTGCCGGCGCGCTGCTGCTCGCCATCTTTTGGCCGGTGCTGCACCCGCCGAACACGACCCTGCATCAGGCCGTGCTGCAACGCCAATTCAGAGCGATGAAGGCGCCAGCGGATGCCAAGGTGATCTACATCGATGAAAAGCCGAAGCGCGGCCGCGTGTTCATCGGCGGGTATTACACCTCGGGGCTGTCATTCGAACAATTGCAGCACTACTACCTGCCGCAACTGCAGCGCAACGGCTGGCACC
>JANMXI010000098.1:0-4712 GCA_031394735.1 Pseudomonadota bacterium
GTCGCCGATACTTTTGATCGACCAGCGCCTTGTGGAATCGTAACAGCGTTGCCGGCTTGAGAATCGCCGCAAGCTTTTCGACTCGGCGGGGATTCACGAACATCGTCGTCAATCCGAGCAAGAATCGATCCAATGTGGTCAAGGGCGGGGCGCGTCGCCGGGGCCGGCCGCAGATTATTAATTGGTGTTTGAGCAACAGAGATTCCGCTATGACGGAGCGGACGCCGCCTGGCCGCGTCAGCTTGACCAGGGTGACCATCAAATGTACCGCGAGGAGAAGCACGTCACGCATCATTGAGTCAGGCTACCAAGGATACTGGGCAACACAAGACTGCCCGCCTATGGTGCCTCACGCTATGATTAGTGAATTCGCACCCCACACGCTGAAGATCGGCAATAAGTGGGAATTGAGCGGCGCCGGCGAAATCGTCAAGATCGAGGTGCTCAACAAGACCAAGCTGATCGACGGCGTCAACTGCATTGTGGTGCGCGACATCGTGCGCAAGGAAGGCGCCGTGGCAGAGGCGACCGATGATTGGCTGGCTGTGGCCCGCGATGGCAATGTCTGGTACTGCGGCGAAGAAGTCAAAGACTACGAGGTGTTCGCCGGTGACAAGCCGATGAATCCGGAGTTCGTCTCAAACGCGGGATCCTTCAAGGTGGGACGCGACGGCGACAAGCCCGGCATCTTCTTCCAGGCCACGCCACGAGCCGGCAAGCTGTATCGAGAGGAGTTCTCCGTCGCCAATGCCGAAGACCTGTCGCTGGTGCTGTCGACAACCTATTCCTACGGCAAGAATTCGACGCTGGACAGGGGTGTGCCCGCAACGCTTGCGCAGCTGCTGTGTGCAGGGGACTGCGTGGTGCTCAAGGCATTCAACGCCAATGACCCGGGCGTCACCGCAATCAAGTACTACTCTCCCGGCATCGGCAATTTTCTTGAAGTCACCGCAACCGTAGAGGCGGTGCAATTGGTCAAGTGCAATATGGATCCGCGCTGCGCATCGCTGCCCAAGCCCTGACCCGTTTTTGGCGGGCACGCCAAACGTCATTCCGAACACGGAACGTTTGAGCGTGCCCTGGGTGCGGGAAACCGCTACGCGCCTGGCTGGCTGCCGGTCGGCAACTCAGCGATGGATGGTCGCGGTGCCTCGGCGGCGTGGGCACGGCACGCAGCAAGCAGCGACAATGCGCTGGACATGATCATTTCTTGCAGGGCAATTTCCGGCTCAAAAATTCCAGGTCATGCTGACCAGCCAGTTTTGATCAATGCCCTTGTGTATGCGCTTTTCAATCAGTCGCTGCGCCAGGGTGGCGCCGATATCCAGCGAAAGCCTCCAAGGTGCATAGCCCACCGAGAAACCCAGCGCGACATACGGATCGCCAAAGTGCTTGCCATTGCCGGCGGCGTCGCTATCGCCTGCAAGATCGAAACTGACCGTGTTGATCCGTCCGCTGATGCCGCGTCGGGGCAGCGGAAACGCCGCCAGCACATGCGGCGTCAAGATCCAAGAGCCGCGGCTGCGCGGCAATGACATGCCGATGAGCGGCGCCAGCTGATTGTAGTCACCCGAGTAGTCCACAACCCCGGTAACCCCGCTATCGGGTCCCGCGGCAATTGCAAAGTCGCTGCGAAAGTTCTTCAGCGATAGACGCTGCAGCTGCAATCCGAACATCCAGTTGTGATCGCCGAGCCGGCCGCCATCGACATGTCTTTGCAGCAGGGCGCCGCCTCCAACATGTTGCAGGTGCCCGCTGAATCCGCCAATGGTTGCATCGGCCGGCAGGCTCAGCGGTGCGCCCTGGGTGAATGACACCTGCAGCGGCCGCGACTCGGCCGCTCCTGAGAATCGCAGACGGTCGTAGAAGCCGTAGAGAATGAGCGACCAACGCTCATTGAGCGGATGCCGTGTGGCGATAGAGAACAGCCCGCCCGCCACCTTTTGCCGCCCCGCCGAGGTGGAGGAATATGCGCCGCCGAGTTGCCACTGCCAGGGTCTTGAGTCTGCCCCATGCGCATAGAAAACCGGCAACGATGCCAGCCGTTGATCCATCGGTGCTTCGGCCAGATGCTCGGCGATGAACTCGATGTCCTCGGCGGCGTGCGCGGCGCGGCTTGAGGCAGCGAGCACAATCAGCAGGGCGCTGCACCTGACCCATTGACGCGGGGGCGCTATCGCCGGTTTGAATCGACGCAGACGCATACGCGAGGTATCGTACTCTCACTGATTTCCGCGGTCATCCGGGATGCGACCGCAGCCATCGGCGCGTCGCTTGCCGATGGCCGGTTCGTGCGCCAGGATGGTACTCCCTACCTATGGCGAAGTTTGATGCCGTCAAAATGCTCGCTAGGTGGCGTGTGATTTCTGAGCGGTTGATGGGGAGAAATACAGCAGAACAGCGGCAACCAGGACCAGTGCCGGCACGTCACCCATGAGATGACCGGTCTCATGCTTGTCACCCAGAGCCTGTACCGCCATGATCGCCGCGTGAACGACGCTTGACCACGCGGCAAACGCAATCAGACTGCGATGGGCCGCCGGATTGTTGGCGGCAATGATCAGGAAAACACCCAGTACGGCATAGATGCCTTCGATCATCTGCAGGTAGTAACCACCTTCGCCAAGATGCCAAACCCATCCGGACGGCCAGATCAATCCCAGTGGATAAATCAGGAAAAATATGACCCCAAACACGCGTAGCGCGGGTTTGAGGATTTTGTCTTTGTTGGTACTGTTCATAGATAGCCTCGCCTTGGAATGATTGCTCTATAGATAAAATACTGCGGACTCGCGTCCAGCTCTCTTCTTGAGTGCCGAAATGACCGTATCGGTATCGACAACCTCGGCAAATTCCATGTGCAAATCGCCAAGCGCCGCATCGTGCACTGCTGCGGCGCGTCGCAGACGACCATCGGCGCCCGCGCGATCAAACGCTGCGGTGGCGTCGGATACTACAAAGGTGTCAAAGCCAAGATTTCCGGCCATTCGCACCGTTGTGGAAACGCAATGATTGGTCGTCAGTCCTACGACCACCAGGCTCGCGATTGCGCGCTGCCGCAAATCCACTTCGAGAGTCGTACCGATAAACGCACTGTTGACCCGCTTTTGGTAGACGATTTCCCCGTCAATCGGAACCGCCTCGGCTTTTGGCTCACTCCCCGGCGTGCCGGGCTTGAAGCAACCCACCGGACTGCTCGAGCAATGATGTACGTGCACGACCGGAGCCATCGCTTCGCGCCAATAGCGCAACAGCGCCGCGACGCGCAATTCCGCGCTGGGGTTGTTGCGTGCACCCCACGATGAATCGTCGAAGCCCTTTTGCATGTCCACCACCATCAACGCTGTATTCGAATCGAGTGGCTTCACCTTCTCTCCGCATTTGATCTAGACTCGGCAACGGACTTTGACTCTTCGGGTGCGGGCATCCAAAGTAACGATGAGGTCATCGGTTTCACCGATTAGGGAATGTCTGAAAAACTGGTCATGAAAATGTTCGAGAAAACGGGATCGAAATTACGATCGCGAAACGCGCGGCTTTGCGCCGCCGATGTAGCGTTACTGGCTTCGAAATCGCATATTTCCCAGTTTTCATCGACACCTGTCCTACGCTTTGAGCAATTCTCGTCGCACCATGTAGATATTGGTGAGCGCCGCGGTTACTTCGAGTCGGTGCAGATTCTTGGCCAGACCGCGGTAGCGGGTCTTGCGAAAGCCGAAGATGTTCTTGATCACACCAAACACATGCTCGACCTTGGCGCGCACCCGGGATTTGTTACGGTTCTTCGCCTTTTCCACTTCATTGATCCGTCCGTTGAATCGATACTGCTTGTTGGTGAAGTCCTTGGCGTTCGGCGCGTGTTCGTGGATGACATCGCTTTGGCCTTTGTAGCCTTGGTCACCCCAGACTCGCGTCTCTTTGCCATGCAGCAGATAGGGCAGCGCGTCGCGGTCGTGCACATTGGCTGCCGAAACCTTTACCGTGTGGATCAGCTTGCGGCGGCTGTCGACACCGACGTGCGCCTTCATCCCGAAATACCATTGCTGGCCTTTCGCCGTCTGGTGCATCTCCGGGTCGCGCTTGCCGTCCTGGTTCTTCGTCGAACTGGGAGCGCCGATGATCGTTGCGTCCACGATCGTGCCCTTGGCGATCTTGATGCCGCTGCGATGCAGATGATCATTCACCGCCGTCAGCAACACTTTGCCCAACTTGTTGCGTTCCAACAGATGCCGGAATTTGCACACCGTGGTCTCATCCGGGGCGCCTTCCACCCCCAGATCAATACCGACGAAGCTGCGCATCGCCACCGAGTCGTACAGCGCTTCTTCTACCGCAGGGTCCGACAGGTTGAACCACAGCTGCAGAAAGTAAATCCGCAGCATTCGCTCCAGCGGAATCGGCGGCCGTCCGCCACTCTCGCTCACCTTCGGGTACGCCGACTGCACCGCCGCGGCCAGCTCCGTCCACGGAATGATCTTGTCCATGTCGGTCAGAAACTGCGCTCGTCGCGTCGTCTTGCCGTACTTCTCAAAGCCCGTCAATGTCGTCTGCTTCATCGCGATTTCCGAATGACCGTGAACGCATGATAGGACATCATGGGTAAATCAGAGTTTCCTTAACGATTCATTCGTTCGAAACGGCGAGACGCACGTTCGAACCCGCAGCGGCCGCGTTGGGACCGAAGCGCTCGATCAGCCAGGACCGGAACAGCG
>JANMXI010000099.1:0-9315 GCA_031394735.1 Pseudomonadota bacterium
AGCGGCCAGAGACCGGAAGCCGATAGCGAACGCGCATAGTCAGCGACGCCTAACGCTCGCGTTGAGCGGCCGCGCGACAAGCGCGGCTGCGCGCCGCGGGCGCACAATATACGCCGGCGCTCGCGGCGCGCCGTGTTGACGCCGATTCGGCCCGCTCGAACGCGTAGTTAGGTTTCACCACACCACCCTAGCCATCCTGGTGACACCCATTGTGGTCTTGTCAATGTAAATCATCAATTCACCGTGGAGCAGGGAGTGGCGATTCACTTCCTGGGTCGCTGGTACTACGAAGTACCGGCATTCCGAACCCAGATCTTGCGACTTCCCCGTCACGGATCCCGCACTAAAGTAGAGTCGCTCGTCTGCAGAAAGTGTGCTCGTAAGGTAGGCTTCAACCCTCTGCACGGCGAGGGCATCTTCGGCGTCTGATATGCGACAGGCAGGGTATTTGCTTGTATAAACGCACGCCGCCGGAACATTGTCGTTGTTCTCAACGCACCGACCGAGGGACTTTGAACCCACTGATGCGCACCCAACCGTCAACGACAGTAATGCGGTCGTGACTGATATGGACGCTGCCTTCAAAGGTGAAACCTAACGTTCCGCATGAGCGCCGCGGGCACCCATGCTTGGTCTTGGCAGTTTATTGTTCACGCGTGCGCTCGATGCGGTTGTTAGACGACGACTTATGCGAACGGAATACGAATCCCGCAACGATGAGCGCGATGGCATTTAATAATAGCGGCCACACGACGAGTACAAACCAGTTGTTAGCCTCGCGCATCGCTGGCGGATGCCATGAAGTAAGCGGACGTCGTACCTAAAATCGCAGTGAAGAAGACAACCAGCGAACCGATTGGGTAATAGTCGCTGGGGTGCTTTCTTACGAGAGCCGCAAAGACGCCGAGTGCGGCCACGAAAGTTAGCGCCGCCCGCATCGCGGCAGTGGCATCTAGCGCGCCCCATTGATGCTCAAACCCCGCGAGGAATCTGACAATCCCCAAGACCATGCCGCCCACGAAAGTTACCCCGAATAGCAACAAGGTATACAACATGGCGGCGCGTAAATGGATCATCGTCGTCAACTCTGATTTAGACGGCCGAAGTGGCGTGAAGAAACACTACGAAATCGTCAAATATCATGCCGGCTCCTCCGTAAGCAATTGGATTTACTACACCACTTGTCGTGTAGCAGGTCAAATCTCGAGTTTGGATATTCGTTATGTTGCGGACCCGACGATCCAGTTGGCATCGCCAGCATCAATCAAAACCAGGCCGGACGAACGCCAGCCGAAGGCTTAGTTAATCCCCAACCCGAATAACCAGCACATCAATATCCGACTTGCGCAATTTCTGCCGCATTCGATTCAGCTCTTCCAAATTGGAAAGTGGCCCGATGCGAATCCGGTGCCAGGTATCCGTATCCACGGACACCTTCTGAACCTTCGATTCAATGCCCTGCAGCGCAAGTTGCGCGCGAATGCGATCGGCATCGCTGAAATTCTTATAAGAGCCGGCTTGCAGTACGTAGGTCCCAGGGCGCGTCTCGGGGACGGCGTGCATATCCGACTTCACGTCCTTTTCCTTTTCCGGGACGACGACCTCGAACTTGGGCAGCATGTCGTAGAAGTCATACGACTTCGCCGGTGCTTCTTCCTCGGGGGGCACATCGGAATCCGCGCCGCGTCGCTTCTCATGCTTCGACGGCTTGACGGCGGCGACGTCGGGCGTGTGGTCCTTTAGATAAATCCCAACGGCGATGGCGAGTCCCAGCGCGAGGCCGAGTCCCATGCCCAGCCAACCGGAGAAGCCGTTGTTGCGGGATCGACGTGTCTTATAGTCCTTAGCCATGGGGGTAGATGCTACATCGTCTCAGGCGCAGACACGCCGAGCAGTGTCAGTCCGTTGCGGATGACGGTCTGCGAGGCCACCGCGAGGCTCAACCGGGCATTGCGCAAGGCTTCATCGGCAACGATGAGTTG
This sequence comes from Pseudomonadota bacterium, assembly GCA_031394735.1. Taxonomy (GTDB): domain Bacteria; phylum Pseudomonadota; class Gammaproteobacteria; order Steroidobacterales; family Steroidobacteraceae; genus TMP-86. Next base: position 1,983 of record JANMXI010000099.1, read on the forward strand.
ATGCGCGCTGTAGTTGGTGTGAAAATCATTCGCCAGATCGCGCAGGTAGTGCACCAACGTATGCGGCGCGCGCTGTGCGGCGCAGGTCGCGATGATTTCCGGAAACTGGGTCAGCCGTTTGATCAGCTCCATTTCCTGCGGCTCCTTCAACGCGCTTAAGGAAGCTGCCGTCGCCGCGGGCACATACGCTAACCCGCGCTCGGCCAACTGGCGCATGACGCTGGCGACGCGCGCATGCGCATACTGAATGTAATACACTGGGTTGTCATTCGAGCGGGACTTGGCGAGCTCGAGATCGAAATCCAGATGCTGGTCGTTGCTGCGCATGACGTAGAACAGACGCGCAGCGTCATTGCCCACTTCTTTACGCAAGTCGCGCAGCGTGACGAACTCGCCGGAGCGGGTGGACATCTGCGCCTTCGCGCCGCCGCGATACAGCGTGACGAATTGCACCAGCCGTACTTCGAACTTGTCCGTCGGTCCGCCGAGCGCGTCGAGGCCGGCGCGCAGACGCGTGATGTAGCCGTGGTGGTCCGCACCCCAGATGTACACGAGGTGATCGAAGCCGCGCTCGAGTTTGTTCATCACATAGGCGATGTCGGAGGCGAAGTAGGTCTTGATGCCGTTGTCGCGCACCATGACGCGGTCTTTCTCATCGCCGTAGTCGGTGCTCTTGAACCACAGCGCGCCGTCTTTCAGGTACGCGTGACCGGAGGCCTTCAACTTTTCCATCATTCGATCGATGGAGCCGTTGTCGGCGAGGCTGCGTTCGGAGAACCAGCAATCGAAGCGCACGCCGAATTCTTCCAGGTCCTGTTTGATGTCGCCGAGAATGTCGCCGAGCACCAGATCGAGCACTTTCACGAACTGCTCATCGCCCACCAGCGTGCGGGCGCGCACGATCAGCGCATCGATGAACTCGTCCTTGTTGCCGCCTTGCGGCTCATCGGGCGGAAGACCTGCGAAGATCTCCGCCGTCGGGCGGCGCAGCGAGTCGCCCGCTGATATGTGCAAGGCCTGAGCAATGGGAACGATGTAGTCACCACGATACGCATTGGCGGGAATGTCGAAACTTTCTCCGCATTCGAGCAAATACCGCAGCCACAGACTGACGGCGAGAATTTCCATCTGCCGGCCGGCATCGTTGATGTAGTACTCGGTGGCGACGTCATAGCCGACGGCGCCGACAATATTCGCAAGCGTCGCGCCGAACGCGGCATGACGACCGTGACCGACATGCAGCGGGCCGGTGGGGTTGGCGGATACGAACTCGACCATCAGCCGCTTGCCTGCGCCGCTGTTGGAGCGGCCATACGACGCGCCGGCGCTCAGAATGTCGAGCACTTGCGCGTGGTAGGCATCCGGCTCCAGAAAGAAATTGATGAACCCGGCGCCGGCGATCTCCACCTTGGTGATGGACGCGTGAGCGGGGAGGCCGGCGACCAGCGCCTGCGCCAGCTTGCGCGGGTTCTGACGGGCGGCCTTGGCCAGGCGCATGGCGAGATTGCTGGCGAAATCACCATGCGCATTGTCGCGCGTGCGCTCCACTTCGATGGTCACGGCGCGAGCGTCGGCCGGCACCAGATCCTCAGGCAGGGTCTTGAGTGCGGCGGCGAGCAATTGTTCGATGAGCGTATTCATAAAAGTCGCGCAGTTTAACCGATCAGTCGACTTCCGTCGGGTCCACGTCGATGCTCCAGCGCAATCCCTGCTTCAAGGGCAGCGCATCCACCCGCGGCAGCCAGATTTTCAAGAACTGCTGCAGTTGCGGTCGGGTGGCGGCTTCGATGAGCACATGCGCGCGGTGGCGGTCGGCGCGGCGGGCGATCAACGCCGTGGCCGGTCCCAGCAATTTGACATCGCGGCCGCCGGCGGCGGCGCGCAAGGCTTCGCGCAGGAATTCATCGACACGTTTCGGGTCGCGGGCATCGGCGCGTAGCAGGGCCAGACGGGAGAACGGCGGCCAGCTCGCGGCGCGCCGTTCTTCCAAGGCATCGGCGGCAAACCCTTCATAGCCGGCATGGATCAGCCGGTTCAGCAGCGGGTGATCCGGGAATTGGGTCTGGATGATGACCTCGCCGGCGCGGGCTTCGCGACCGGCGCGGCCCGCCACCTGCGTGATCATCTGCGCCAGCCGCTCGGTGGCGCGGTAGTCGGTGGCGAACAGGCCTTGGTCGGCATCCAGGATCACGACCAGGCTGACATCGGGGAAATGGTGACCCTTGGTCAGCATCTGTGTGCCGACCAGAATACGAGCACTGCCGTTCTGCACGCTTTCGAGCACTTCTTCCATGGCGCCGCGGCCGCTGACGCTGTCGCGATCCAGCCGCGCCAGTGGATAGTTGGGAAACAGCTGGCTCAACACGTCTTCGACGCGTTCGGTGCCCTGGCCCACGGGCATCAGCGGTTGCTGGCAGGCGCCGCACAACGTGGGGATCGGGCTTTCAGCGCCGCAATGATGGCAGCGCAGTCGCGCAGCGCGGCGGTGAATGGTCATGCGCGCATCGCAATGTGCGCACGCGGCCACCCAGCCGCAGGCGCAACAGAACAGCGTCGGCGCGAAGCCGCGGCGATTCAGGAACACGATGACCTGACCACCGTTCTTTAAATGAGTGGTCATGGCGTGAAGGGCGGGCTGCGACAGACCTTGGTCATTGGCATGCGCGCGCAAGTCCACCAGCGTCATGCGCGTGTCGTGCGCGGCGCCGGTGCGTTCCGGCAGGCGGAGTTGCCGATAGCGTTGCTCGGCCACGTTTTCCAGGCTTTCCAGCGAGGGGGTGGCTGAGCCCAGCACGACGGGGATGGCGGTTCGCTGCGCGCGCAACACGGCGATGTCGCGCGCTGAATAGCGAAACCCTTCCTGCTGCTTGAAGGAGGTGTCGTGCTCTTCATCGACCACGATCAACGCAAGATCGGGCAGCGGCGTGAACACGGCGGAGCGCGTGCCGATGACGATGCGCGCCAGGCCGCTGCGCGCGGCGCTCCAGGCTTCGTGCCGGTCGGTGCCGGTGAGGCCGGAGTGGATCACGGCGACGCCGGCGCTGAAGCGGCGGCGGAAGCGCTCCAGCAATTGCGGTGTGAGCGCGATCTCCGGCACCAGTACCAGCGTCTGTCCGCCGCGCGCGATGACTTCCGCAATGGCGCGCAGGTACACCTCCGTCTTGCCGCTGCCGGTGACGCCGAACAACAGGTGTGCTTCGAAGCGGCCGAGCGAACCGGTGATGGCCTCCACCGCCGCCGTTTGCGCGGGCGTGAGCTTCACTTCGCTCAACGCCACGGAAGGGATTTGCGGCACCGGCGCACGTTCGTGCATCTGCGCCCAGCCGCGCGTCGCCAGCGCCTTCAAGTGCTCAGCAGCGAATCCCGCGCCGGCGATGTCATCGGCGCTGACGTCGGGGTGTGTCTGCAGCCATTGCAGCAGGGCCCGCCGCTTGGGTGCGCGTCGGTCGCTGGGGGTGTGGATTTCCGCCTGGCCGGCCTCGGTCAGTGACCATTCCTCGATGGTGGAGGACAGCGATCGACCCTGACGGATCGCCGACGGCATGGCGGCGGCGAACACTTCGCCGATGGGGTGGTGATAGTAGTCGGCGGCCCAGCGCAGCAGGTCGAAGGTGATGGCATCGAACACGGGTTCGTCGTCCAAAAATTCGAGCGCCGCCTTGAGCTTGCCCTCGGGCACGTCGGAATGGTCGGCCCACCCCACCAGGATGCCGATCAGGCTGCGCCGGCCGAAGGGCACGCGCACGCGCATGCCGGCCTTGAGAACGGACGGGCCTAAGCCTTCCGCCGTCGGCAAGCGGTAGTCGAACACGCGTCGCAGCGGGGTGTCGAGCGCGATCTGCAGGATCGAAATGGTCATCCAGTCTTTTGATTCAATGGGTTACGAGGAAGCTACGAGCTTGGCGAGGCCTCGCGTCAACGCACGCGGGTGGAGCGCGTTTATACCTGGAAGCAGGGCCCGAGTTAAGGGTACGAAATATGGTGAGCTTTGTTACGCTTTCGAGCCAATGGACGGACTGGGGCAACCCATCCGCCGACCCGAAGGATTTTGCTCTGCAGACCTCGCGCGAACTGGAACAATTTCTGGCACAAATCGAGCGGCGCGCGTTCCGCATGGCGCAGGTCGCGTTGCGAAATCCTGATGACGCGCTGGATGTGGTGCAGGATTCGATGATCAAGCTGGCGCGCAGCTATGCCACCCGCCCGAGCGAGGAGTGGCGGCCGCTGTTTTTTCGCATCCTGCAGAACGCGATCCGCGATCTGCAGCGACGCCAGACGGTGCGCCGTCGTTTCATGGCGTGGATGCCGGGCCCGAAAGAGGATCCGGAGGAGGAGGCGCAGAACCCGTTGGACAATGTCGCCGACGCCGCGCCCACGCAGACCGACCTGTTGATGCAGGGCCAGGCCATGCAGCAGCTCGAACGGTCGTTGCGGGCATTGCCGGCGCGGCAACGCGAGGCGTTCATGCTGCGCAACTTCGAAGGCATGGACGTGGCCGAGACGGCGGCCGCCATGGGCTGCACCGAAGGCAGCGTCAAGACGCATTATTCTCGCGCGGTGCATTCGCTGCGCGAACAGTTGGGTGAGGTGTGGGGATGAGCCAGCAAAGCGAACAGGAACTGGAGCGGCGCAGTCGCGCGTTGTACGACGAGAGCGTCGACAACCTCGACATGCGCACCAGATCGCGTCTGACGCAGGCGCGTCATGCCGCCTTGGCGGTCGCTGAAAAGCCGGGCCCTGCGCGCTGGCTGACCTGGGCACCGGCCTATGGTGCAGTTGCGGCCGTGGTGCTGGGCGTGGCCTTGTGGATCGGACATTCCGGCACTGACCGTGTGCTCGCCACCACCGACAGCCGTTCGGGGTTGGAAGATCTGGAACTGGTGGCCAGCAATGATCAGCTCGAACTGCTGCAAGATGACATCGAGTTCTACGATTGGATCGACAAGTCCGCCGGCAACGATTCGGCCGGCGCGGGCTGATGCGGTACGGCCGGGTCGGATCCGCAGCGACGCTGGCCGGGTACCTGGTGCTCGCCGCCACAGCGCGCGCGGATGCACCGGCGAAGGCGCCGCCGCCGGAGGATTCGTTCCTGGAGTTTCTGGGACAGGATGATGTCGAAGACGCGAAGTGGTGGGAATTCTTCAAGCGCCCGACGCAACACGATCGCGACGAGAGCGAGTCTGTACCGCCGGACGAGGATGAGAAGCAATGAGTAAGGCTTTGGCGTTGAGCGCCGCACTATTTATAGGACTGACCGGCCTGGGTGCTGGAGCAGCTTGGGCGCAGACGCCGTCCGAGACGCCGCCGACGGTGGCGACGCCTGTGCAGGACTGGCAGTCGCTCAGCCCCGATCAGCAGCAATTGCTGAATCGCTACCAGTACAAATGGAACTCGCTGCCGCCGGAACGCCGGCAGGCGCTTGCGCGTGGCAGTCAGCGCTGGCTGCACATGTCGGAGGACGAACGCGGGCAGGCGAAGCAACGTTTCAATCAATGGCGCGAGATGCCGCCGGAGCAACGTCAGGAATTGCGCGAGCGCTATCAGCGCTTCAAAAATCTGCCGCCGGAGCAGCAGGCGCGGGTACGGGAATCCTTCAAACGTTTCCGGCAGTTGCCGCCGGAGAAGCGCCTGGAGTTGCGTAAACGTTGGAAGCAGCTGACGCCGGAACAACGGCGCCGGCGCTTGAATCGATGACGCATCGACCATGCTGACCGGCGGATGCCAGTGCGGCAGCGTGCGCTATAGCAGCGCCGCCGACTTGCTGTACCCGCCCACGCTGTGTCATTGCCGCTCCTGTCAACGCGCGGCCGGTGCGCATGCGGTGGCATGGCTGACGGTGCCGCTGGCATCGCTACAAATTGAGTCGGCGGGGCCGGCGAGTTACGGCTCATCGCCTGGCGTCAAACGAGGCTTCTGCAACCGCTGCGGCACGCCGCTGACGTATTGGAGCGAACGCCGCAGCGATGAAATCGACGTGGCCGTGTGTACCCTGGACGATCCCAACGCCATCGTGCCGGTAGATAACATTTGGACCGAGGATGCGGTGCATTGGGAACCTTCGTTGCACATCCTGCCCAGACTGGCGCGGTCGCGCTCGTCGAGCTAAAGGTTCGGCCAACGCGGAAGCGACTCCACGCGGTGTTGCCGCTAGCGCCGCGACCATTCAGGTGGTGTATTCTCAAACCCGGTCGGGGATGAACCGGGGATACAAGCTGATGTTCGAAGAGTTGTCTGTTGTCGAGACGCGCCGTCGCGTGCTGCGAGCGTTGGCCTGCCTGCCGGCGCTGGCGGCGTTGCCCTCCAGCCTTCTCGCCCAAGCCATCGCGAATCCAAAAGAGGCGCTCGATATTCTGAGCGCCGATCAAGTGCTCAATGTCGCGGACTTCGAAGCCCTGGCGCGCGCCAAGCTGCCGCCGGCGCATTTTGGCTATCTGGCCACCGGCGTTGACGACGATCGCACCGTCGTGCTGAATCACGAGGCCTATTCGCACATCCAGATCCGATCACATCGCTTTGTCGACGTGAGCAAGCTCGACACGACGCGCCTGGTCTTTGGCCAGCGATGGCAGTCTCCTTTGTATCTGTCGGCGGTCTCGAGCATGCGGGCCTTTCACCCGGATGCTGAGATCGCGGTCGGCCGCGCCGCCCACTCGCGCAACATACACTTGATGGCCTCGAGCTTCGCCTCCAGCGCGGTCGAGGACATCGCCGCGGCGCGCCAGGCGCCGCTATGGCAGCAGATCTACGCCACCGACGACTGGAGCGTGACGCAGGCGCTGGTGAAGCGGGCGCAGAAGGCAGGCTGCATGGCCATCGCGCTTACCGTCGATAACATGCCCGGCCGCAACAATGAGACTTTGAAGCGCGCGATGCTGCGCGATACGCGTGACTGCAATCAATGTCATATCAACGGCTCGCATGATGGCGTGCACAAAGCGCCGCTGTATGCGGGCATCGACGTGTCGCGCGTGAAGGAAATCTCGCCCTCCGCGATTTCCTGGGACTACTTGAAACGCCTGCGCGATATCGTGTCGGTGAAACTGCTGGTCAAGGGCGTCGTCATCGGGGAGGACGCGGCGCTGTCGATCAAACATGGCGCGGATGGCGTCATCGTCTCGAATCACGGCGGGCGTGACGAAGAGACGCTGCGCTCGACCATCGAATGCCTGCCCGAGGTCGTTGCCGCGGTGGGCGGCAAGGCGCCGGTGTTCATCGACGGCGGCATTCGCCGTGGCACCGATATCTTCAAGGCACTGGCGCTGGGAGCGACCGGCGTCGGCATCGGACGGCCACAGGGCTGGGGGCTGGCGGCCTTTGGCGAGCAGGGCGTCGG
>JANMXI010000100.1:0-3016 GCA_031394735.1 Pseudomonadota bacterium
AGCGCGGCCGCCCGGGTAAGATCGGCATCGGCATCGACAATGCTGGCGACGTTGCCGGCGCCGACGCCGAACGCCGGCGTGCCGCTCGCATAGGCGGCGCGCACGTTCGCCTGCGAACCCGTCGCCACCACCAGGTCGGCCTGGCGCATCAATTCCTGCGTGGCCTCGCGGGTGACCGGCGCCGGCAGCACCTGCACCAGGTCGGCGGGCGCGCCGATCTTCGCGAATTCCTCATGCACGTAACGGAGCAGCAGCGCCGCCGTCGACTGGCCCTTCGGTGACGGGGCCAGCACGATCGCGTTCCGGCATTTCACCGCGTTGATGATCTTGTTGGCCGGCGTGGCGCCCGGATTGGTCGAGGGCGTGATCGCGGCAACGACGCCGACCGGACGGGCAATCTCCGTGATGCCGCGCGCCGGATCCTCGGCGATCACCCCGACGGTCCGCGTCTGCTGCAGGTCGCGCAGCAGGCCGAGTGTCTTGCGGTGATTCTTGGTGACCTTGTCCTCGATGCTGCCCAGGCCGGTGTCGCGCACGGCGAGTTCAGCCAGTGCGCGGTTGCGCCGCGGCTCCATGATCGCCCAGCCGCAGGCGAGGGCCAGCTCGTCCGCCTGCTGCTGCGAATAGCCGTCGACCGCCGCCTGCGCGACACGGGCGCGGGCGATCATTGCGGCAACCAGTTCTGTGGCATTCATCTGCTGACTCACGACACTAGCAGCCTGTCGGGCTTAGCCATGGCTTAGCCAGCTAAAATAGTTTGCAAGACCGAAACGATTTGTCGGAGTGTTTATCATAGGTGTGTCACGTTGATTGTTGCGAGCGAGAATGGCCAATTTCCGTCCGATAGATCGTGCTACGCCGTTTCTGCTGCCACCCTCGGTCGATGACTGGCTGGGCAAGGATCATCTGGCGCGCTTTGTGGTCGACATCGTTGATCAACTGGACTTGTCGCCGCTGACCGAACAGTATCGCGGTGCTGGTTCGGCGGCCTACCATCCGGCGGTGATGTTGAGCTTGCTCATTTATGGCTACGCCACGGGCGTGTATTCGAGCCGGCGCATTGAGGCGGCCACCCATGACTCGATCGCCTTTCGCTACATTGCGGCCAACGAGCAGCCCGACCATGACTCGCTGTGCACGTTTCGCAAGCGCTTTCTGCCGGAGCTGACGGCACTGTTCACCAAAGTGCTGTGCATTGCGCGACAGATGAAGTTGCTCAAGCTGGGCACCATTGCGCTCGATGGCACCAAGATCCACGCCAACGCTTCGCGGCACAGCGCATTGTCGTACGGGCGCGCAGAGCAGATTGAGGCGCAACTGGAAGCGGAAGTCAAAGAACTGCTCCACCGCGCCGCGGCGGCAGACCAGGAGCCACTGCCGGCGGGGTTGGACATCCCGGAAGAACTGACGCGGCGAACCGAGCGGTTGGCGGCGATCCGGGCGGCCAAGGCTGCGATCGAAGCCCGCGCGGCTGAGCGCGATGCGCAGGCGCAGGCCGAGCATGAGACCAAGCTGCAGGCGCGGGCCGAGAAGGAGGCGCGGACCGGCAAGAAACCTGGCGGCACGCCACCCGCGCCGCCGAGCACCGGTGTGCGCGCCACGGATCAGGTCAACCTTACCGATCCCGATTCGCGCATCATGCCGGTCACCGGCAAGGGTTTCGAGCAAAGCTACAACGCCCAAGCCGCCGTCGATACCGCGAGCATGCTGGTGGTGGCCACGACCCTGACCCAAGCACCCAACGACAAGCACCAGGTCGAACCGATGCTCGCGGTGCTGGCGAGCTTGCCCGGGAATCTGGGAACTGCGGCGCAGTTGGTCGCCGATACTGGTTACTTCAGCGCCGCCAACGTCGAGCACTGCGTAGCGGCAAAGATAGAACCCTTGCTCGCTGTTGGACGCAACGGCCATCACCCACATTGGACGGACCGTTTCACCGAGCCGCCGCCGCTGGTCGAACCCGCCAGTGCCGTCGAACAAATGAAGCATCGCCTGCAGACCGGTGTCGGCCGCCAACTCTACGGGTTGCGCAAACAGACCGTGGAGCCGGTGTTCGGCATCATCAAAACGGCGATGGGCTTTCGGCAGTTTCTGTTGCGCGGGCTGGCTGCGGTTCAAGGCGAGTGGACGTTGGTCACGATGGCCTGGAACATCAAGAGAATGGCGATGCTGGCGAGATAAACGAGCCGGCGCAGTTGACGATGCACTCAAATTCGAGCACATCGCGCAAATTTCGTCGCTTGCTCCGTCCACACTCCTACTCATGGTCACTTTCACTCGCAGAATAAAGCTAAGTCCGACAGGCTGCTAGAGCCGAATGCCGGCCATGAGTGCAGGAATTACCGGGCGTGCGAGCATCTCGTAGCGATAGCCCTCCGGGAGCTGCACCATTGCGGATAGGTCTTCGATGGTTGGCCATTTCATATTCGGTCTCTCCTGTTAGTTAATTAGTTATTATTTGATTCTAGCGCCCGGGACCTCGGCGAATTCATACCGACCGGCAGATTCACACACAATGTCCGCTTCTGGCCCGAAAGCCGACAGAGGAGAACCGTCGACTCGAGGGAATAGAGGGCCACAATATCAGGAAGGCTCGAAGGTCATGCGCGGGTTGGCAATTGGTGGAAACATTGATTCCGGGTCCTAGCATGCTTAAGTCACAGGGAGGTGCGGCGGGTCGGTGCGAACGGTCACGCCGGAGACCCAGAGGTATCCGAGTCGGGGCAGTCGGGTCGGGCCGATGGCGCTTGGAAGCATGGCCGGTTTGCGCCGCGCCACGCAATTGACACCGGGCGCGTGTTAGCAAAGACTGTCAGCGCATCGACGATAATGCCGTCCCCACTGACCGGGAGCGCCAAAAGATGAGATCTCAAAAGGCAAGTGCCGTCGGTCTGGTCGCATTTCTGGCAATTTGCTACTTGCGATTCGAGATCGGCAGCATGGTGACCGCCACCAGTGTCGGCACCTGGTATCAATCCCTGCACAAGGCTTCATTCAATCCACCGGATCGATATTT
>JANMXI010000101.1:0-1696 GCA_031394735.1 Pseudomonadota bacterium
GCAGCTACGGCCGCTGATAGAGGGGGCGGTCTCGCGGCCGGTCAAGCGCCGGTAGGCTGGCGTTGCGAAACGGTTCGGCTGCTGACGCGACCGTCACCGTGCTCCCAAATAGGCGCGTTTGAAGCTGGCTGCATTTCGAAGCTCGACCCAGGCGATCCCGCGCACCTGCCCTGCACCGCGCCACGTCGCGAGCATCATGGACGGCAACGGCCGGTGGGCCAAGCAACGTCACCTGCTGCGTCTGGCCGGCCATAGGCACGGCGCCGTCGCGATGCGGCGCACTGTGTTGGTACTCCAAAAATGACGGATAGCGCACGACGCCTGGAACCCGTTGTGGCTGAATACTGATTACATCGGGTTGAATCGGAAAGATGCGACAGATACAAGCTTTGGAGCGACATTGAAGCACGACACAACTACTTATAAGAACTCGAAAATGATCGGTTGGCTGGTACCACTGGTCTTTCTCGTTAGCCTGGCGGTCTTCGGCCTCCTCGTCGCCTACAGTTTCCTGAATTTGCTGCCCGATATCCCGGCGGCAAACAAAATTCATCTGGGTTCCAGTGTGCGATCGTCCGCTGTGATTGGCGTCCTCGCTCCCACTGCCGCTTCCTTCTGGTTCCTTTGGCCAGTCTTCGCTTGGTTACGCTCGCGCACGACCGATGCGCCGGACGCCGGATGCGAAATTCCGGCGACGATTGTGCAACGGATGGCGAGTGCACCGCTTGCGCTTGCGGCATTTTCCTTTTTTGGGTGGCTTTTGGTTAGCGCATTCGTCGCCGCGCGCTTGACGTTTGAAGGGATCGGCATTCCGCTCGACCACCGCGTGCACTTCGTTTCGAGTCCGGTACTGGCAGGACTGATCGCCGCGACGGCCACCTTTTTCGCGGCAGAGCATCTTTGCCGCACGCAGGTCTGGTCGGTACTTCTGGCGACCACCACAATCGCTGGAAATCGGATGCTGTGGAGGGTACGCGTCTGGCACCGACTTGTCGCGCTGTGGCTGGTCGTCGGCGCTCTGCCTCTGGGCGCTGTCGTGCTGACGACGGCCACCTTAGTGGAAGATGTAAATCTGGCGGCCGATCCTATGCTGGGCCGGCTCGCCTACGTGCTGCTTCTAATTGCTGTTTCCGCCACGCTGGGCGGCGCGTGGCTTGCCCGGCTCGTCTCGCTTTCCATCACCCAACCGCTTGAGGCGCTGGAGACCGCAACGGCCCGTTTGAGTGCAGGCCGCTTCGATACACGCGTTGCGGTGAATACGACTGACGAATTCGGTGCGCTGGCCGAAGGTTTCAATTTCGCGGCCGGGCGCCTGTCGAAAATTTACGCCGAACTTGAAGCGCGCAACCGCGAGCTCGCGGAAGCCCTGGATCGCGTGGTCTTCCTGGAGCATATGAAGCGCGGTCTCAACCGGTTTGTGCCGGATGAGGTCCGAAGAGCTATCGAAGAAAACCCTGAGGCGCCGGCACTTGCCAAGCGAGCGAAGGACATCACCGTGATGCTTCTTGACATCGAGGGCTATACCCGGCTCAGTGAAGCGTTGCCTCGAGCGACGCTCAATGCGCTGGTCGAGAGCTATTTCTCGCTCTTCCTGGCAACGATTCGCGCCGAGGGCGGAGACATCAATGAGACGGCTGGCGACGGGTTGATGATCATCTTCCAGGCCGGCAAGCCTGGTGAGCATGCCGTGGCTGCG
>JANMXI010000102.1:0-1721 GCA_031394735.1 Pseudomonadota bacterium
ATGAAATCATGCACTGGCTGAGGGAATTCGAGCGGGCACCGCGACAGGTTTTCGTCACGCACGGCGAACCAGATGCGGCCGACGCCCTGCGTAAACGCATTCAGGATGAACTGCACTGGTACGCGCACGCGCCCGAACACATGGAAGCGATCAGCCTGGATTACGGGGCTTGACGGTGGCCCAAAATGAGCCGGTGCTGAATCCCGATCAGTTGCGCTTGAAGCGTCTGGGGATCGATACCTACAAACAACCGGTGATCTATATGCATCGCCAATGCTACATCTGCCGTTCCGAAGGCTTTGCGGCGCAGGCGCGGGTGAAGGTGGAACTCAATGGCCGCGAAATCGTCGCGACGCTCAATGTCGTCGACTCCAATTTGTTGACGCCCGAGGAAGGCGGCCTTTCAAATTGCGCGTGGCAGGCGTTGGCGGGTGCCGACGGCGATGTGCTGACGATCAGCCACGCGGCAGACCTCGAATCGCTGCGCGGCGTTCGTGCCAAATTATTCGGGGAAACGCTGGTACAGGCGGACTGGAATGCCATCATCAATGATATTGCGGCCGGTCGTTACGCCGATATTCACCTGGCCGCTTTCGTGTCGGCTTGTGCGGCCGGGCGAATGTCGCTGCAGGAGACGATTGGGCTGACCCGCGCCATGCTTGAGGCGGGTTCACGCCTGCAATGGCCGCAATCGCCGATTGCGGACAAACACTGCATCGGCGGGCTACCGGGAAACCGCACTTCGCTCGTCAGTGTGCCGATCAACGCCGCCGCCGGACTGACGATGCCGAAGACATCCTCGCGCGCAATCACCTCACCGGCAGGCACGGCCGATACGATGGAAGTGCTGGCACCGGTTACGCACGATCTGGCGAGTATGCGCCGCATCGTCGAGCGCGAAGGCGGGTGCATCGTCTGGGGCGGCTCGGTTGCGCTCAGTCCGGCGGACGATGCATTGATCTCAGTGGAGCGACCGCTCGATATCGATAGTCCCGCGCAACTGGTGGCGTCGGTGATTTCGAAAAAGGTCGCCGCCGGCTCAACCCATGCCGTCATCGACATCCCGGTGGGGCCGACCGCCAAGGTGCGCAGCCACATCGCAGCGAGGAAGCTGGGTACTCTGCTCGAACAAGTCGGCGCAGCACTCGGACTAGCGGTCCAGATCGTATTCACCGACGGCCTGCAGCCGGTCGGGCGCGGCATCGGCCCGGCACTCGAAGCTCGCGATGTGCTGCAGGTGCTGCGGCGCGATCACGCGGCACCGCTGGATCTGCGCGAGCGCTCGCTGCTGCTGGCCGGCTCGCTGCTGGAGTTCTGCGTTCGCGTTCCTGAAGGACGCGGTCACACCAGGGCGGCTGAATTGCTGGACTCCGGACAGGCACTGAAAAAATTTCTGGCGATTTGCGATGCGCAGGGCGGCTTTAATGAGCCGCCGCGTGCCGCGTTTACGCATGTCGTCGAGTCAAGCACGGCGGGGCGAATCATCGAAGTAGGCAATCGGCGTCTGGCGCGCATTGCCAAGCTGGCGGGGGCACCTCGTGCACCGGCGGCGGGCATCGATTTGCATGTGATGTGCTGGAGTCGGGTTGAAAAAGGCATGCCGCTGTTCACGGTGCATGCCCAGACGCCGGGGGAACTGCAATATGCGCTGACGTCGCTGGCGGCTGGACCCGACATATTTACGTTGGAACGCGAATGACGCCATGCCTGCTGGCCATGCC
>JANMXI010000103.1:0-12398 GCA_031394735.1 Pseudomonadota bacterium
CAACGGGCAACCGACCGAATTGACCGGCGTTCCCTTCGGGGTGTCCGGGCACTGGTCCAGACGATCGACGACGCCATCGCCATCGCTGTCGAATTCACAACCGTTGGCATCGACTTTCGCGCCGGCAGGCGTGCCGGGGCATTTGTCCAGGTCGTCGGTGACGCCGTCATGATCGCTGTCCATCGGTGCGGGCGGCGCTACCACCGGGGCCGGCGTCGGTGCGCCGAACAGGTATTGCAGGCCGACGCCGAACACCGTGTCGCCCACATCGGAGGCGCCATAGGCCGTGGTTGCGAATTCTTTGCGGTATTTGGCTTCGGTTCTCAGCAGCAAGCGCTTCGAACCTTCCTGATGGCCGAACGCCCACAACAGCCCGCCGCCGACTTCGCTGGCAAACGTGCTGCTGCGCGCGTATCCGGTCAGCTTGTCATCGATGCCGCCCACGCCGGCGAGCAGATAGGGCTGAATCCTGGAGTCGGGCAGATTGCCGAACTTGCGGATCAGGTCGACGCTGTATTGATTGAGTTTCAATCGGCTGCGATTTGATCCGTCGAAGCTGCCGCTGCTGAAATTGATTTCAGCGGCCCAGTTGGGCGCGAAGTTCTTGCCCAAGCCAATCTGAAAACCGGCGTCGTCCTGCGCCGGACGTTCGTGGTGCAGCAGCATCCATTGAACCATCGGGCTGACATACCAGGCGCCGGTATCGTCCGCCGCAAAGCTCGTGCCGGCGGCGCCCATCGCGCACACTGCCAGACCTAACAATATTCGCTTCATAACAACACTCTCCATGCTTGAATTTGCGCAAAGCCAACATCTGACATAACGCGTCAAAGGTGACAATCCAGCGCGATAATAGCCCAAATCGAGAGCATGCAATGTCGGAAAATTGCTTCTGTGGCGCTCAGACAACAGCTGTAAATCTTACCGGTGTTTGGGGCCTGCGGCGTGTTTGTCCAGAGCGTCGCAGAAGACCCGGTCGCCGGGCCGGATGCCCAGCAATTCGGTGGTGCCGCCGTCCAGTTCCAGCACCGCTCGCACCGGCTGCGGCGTTGAGATGATGTCCAGGGATTGCGGCGTCGTGCGCGCGGCGATATGCGACACCTTGCCGTCGGCGCGGATGAACAGCATATCCAGAGAAATGAGCGTGTTCTTCATCCACATCGACAGTTGCCGGTCCTCGGAGTACACGAACAACATGCCCTGATGCGGCTCGAGTTTGCGCACGAACATCAATCCCTGTTCCTGGCGCGATTCGCGGTCCGCGATCCAAACGTTGAACTGGTGCACGTTGCCGGTCGCTGTCCTGAGGGACAGCAATGCCTGGGGAAAGGCGGTGAGGGGTTCCATCGCCCTGTCAGCGGCGCTGGCGTTCATCAGCAATCCCAGCGCGGCCGCTGCCAGCACTGCGATTCCCGCAACGATTTTCGGTCGGATATTCATGGGGTGGCTTCCTTGAAATCGAATGCGACGGCGCCGGCGAAATCGAAGGTGGTCAGCAGCACCGAACCCTCGCCACGCACGGCGTGTGCGGGTTGCGTACAAAAACCACGCGCTTCGATGCGGTAGCGTCGACGGCGGTCGTTCGTGGCGGACGGATGGTCATCCGCCAGGCGCGTCTGTTGCAATGAATCCACGGTGCAGCGGGAGTCGCCACGGGTTCCGAAAATGAGGCTGCTGCCCTGCAGGATGACGGTGAGATTCACGCCCACTCCATTGGCGGCCTGACCCTCCCGGACCCGCGAGACTCCAAACACGAACAATAAATCGGGCGCCGATGCGGGGTCGCGTCGGAAGCTCACACGCACGCCGGCCTGACCCGGACGCTCTTCGCCCTCGCAGCGCGTTCCGGCATTGGGCCAGTCGATGGTTGCGTCGATGCTGCCCTGCAAACGGGCCCGCAAAAAGCCATCGCCGCTCGGCAGACAGGACACAGAGACGTGCGCCGGCGGGGGCGTTTTGGGGTATTCCGCAGTCTCGCCGAACGCGGATAAGTCAATGATAAAAATGGAAAAAAAGATCGAAATGAGCTGCCGGGCGAGTAGTTTATAATTGCCCTGTATTCCCGGTATGATCCTCGCAGTCATGAATTTCCAGCAGCAGTCATGGATGGTGAACGCAATGGTGCCACGAGTCGGGTTGCGCCGCCGAGGGGTCCGCGCGGCAGGCCGTCTGGCCGCAGCCGGGGCGGTCCTGCTGTTGAGCGCCTGTTCGCTGTTTGCCCCGAAGTTCGAACGGCCCAACCTGTCGGTCGCCAACATCCAGATGCTGGACGGCAATTTCTTTCAGCAGAATTTTCTGGTGCGGTTGAAGATCCAGAACCCCAACAATCGCGAGCTCCCTGTCGACGGCCTGAGCGCGGATTTGAAAATCGCCGGCGAACCGTTCGCCACCGGGGTGAGTAATCGCGCCTTCGTCGTGCCGGCGTTCGGCGAAGCCGAATTTGAAATGACGGTGAGCGCGAACATGGCAGTGGGCCTGCTCAAGCTGCTGGCCAAAAATCAGGACCAGCGCGATTCCATCGACTATGAACTCAACGGCAAGGTCAGTATCGACCTGCCGTTCATGCGCTCAATTCCCTTCCATCAAAACGGGGCCTATTCGCTGCAGGGCAAAAGCTTTTCCGGCTCCTGAACGACCATGGCACTGACCCCGTACCAGCAATTGGAACAAGAATTCCGGCGTCTGCACGCCTTCCGCGGCGCCCTGTCACTGCTGCGCTGGGATGCGGCGGTGATGATGCCGCCGGGCAGCGCCGACGTTCGCGGTGAGCAACTCGCGGCGTTGGAGACCGAACACCACGCGTTGCTCACGACGCCGAAAGTCGCGCGCCTCATCGAGCGCGCCGAAGCGGGGGCCGGGCAACTCGAGGACTGGCAACTTGCCAACTTGCGCGAGATGCGCCGGCAGCGCGATCACGCCATCGCCACACCGCCGTCGCTGATTGCACGACTTGCCAAAGTCTGCGCGCGCGCCGAAGTCCATTGGGTGGAAGCGCGCAAGGCCAATGATTTCAAATTGTTCGCGCCGCATCTGGCGGAGGTCGTGCATCTGGTGCGCGACAAGGCCGCCCTGCTGGGTCAGGCAAGAGGCCTCGCACCCTACGACGCGCTGGTCGATGAGTTCAGTCCGGGCATTTCAACGGCCGACATCGACACCATTTTCAAGGCCCTCGGACGCAAGCTCCCGGGTCTCATCAATGACGCCATCGAACTGCAGGCCACCCGGGCGCCACTTGGCTTGAGCGGAAAATTCAGTGTGTCCAAACAGAAGCAGCTGGCCACAGATGTGCTGAAGGCCATCGGATTTCCATTCGATCGCGGGCGGCTGGATGAGAGCGAACATCCGTTCACGGAAGGGGTGCCGGGCGACATCCGCATCACGACGCGCTTCGATGCCGGCGATCCTTTCTCCGGCCTGTTGGGTGCCGTCCACGAAACCGGGCATGCCATGTACGACCTCGGGTTGCCGCAGCAATGGCGCGATCAACCGGTGGGTCGGGACCGAGGCCTTGCGCTTGCGGAAAGCCAGTCACTGTTGTTTGAGATGAACCTGTGCCGCAGCCGCGCGTTCGTTCAATACCTGCGTCGGTTGCTGGAGAAATATTTCCAGATCAGCGGACCGGAGTGGCAGGCGGAAAACGTCTATCGCAATCTGATTCGCGTACGCCGCAGCCTGATACGGATGGACGCCGACGAACTCACCTATCCCGTGCACATCATGGCGCGCTACGAATTGGAGAAGAAAATCCTCGACGGGGGTCTCGCGATCAGCGATCTGCCGGAGGCCTGGAACACGCTGCTCGAGCAGCGCCTGGGAATCCGGCCCGCCAACGATGTGGAAGGCTGCCTGCAGGACATCCACTGGGCCGTCGGCCATTTCGGCTACTTTCCCTCCTATGCCATCGGCGCGGTCATTGCCGGTCAGATCAACGATGCGTTGCGCGTGGCGGTGCCGACCTTGGACGACCAACTCTCCAAGGGGCAGTTCGACGGCGTTCTGGAATGGCTGCGCGACAACGTGCACAACGTCGGTGCACGCCTGCCGGTGCAGGAACTGATGAAACAGGCCACCGGGCGCCCCCTCACGGCGGCGCCGTACCTTCGCTATCTGGAAACCAAGTATCTGGAAAGTTGAGTACACTCGCGAGCCTAAATGACCGCGAACCTCAAACCGCACTCGAACACCTTCAAAAAATTGCAGGCGCAATTGCGCGGCCTGGTTGGCAAGGCCGTCGAGGATTACGCCATGATCGCGCCCGGCGATCGAATCATGGTGTGCTTGTCGGGCGGCAAGGATTCCTACACGCTGCTTGATCTGCTGTTGAGTTTGCAGCGCAGCGCGCCAGTGAGTTTCGAGTTGCTGGCCGTGAACCTGGATCAGAAGCAACCTGGGTTTCCCGCCGCGACGCTGCCGGCGCACGCGCAAGCTTTGGGCGTGCCGTTTCATCTGATCGAACAAGACACCTATTCGGTCGTGAAGCGCGTGATCCCGGACGGCAAGACGATGTGCGGGCTGTGTTCACGGCTGCGCCGTGGCGCGTTGTACCGGTTTGCGCACGAGCACGGCGTCACCAAGGTGGCACTGGGGCATCATCGCGACGATATCGTGGAAACGCTGTTTTTGAATCTGTTCTTTGCCGGCCGCCTCAAGTCCATGCCGCCCAAGCTGCTGAGCGAGGACAAGCGCCATATCCTCATCCGACCGCTGGCGTATGTGCCGGAAAATCTGATCGTGCGCTACGCGGCGGCGCGCGAGTTTCCGCTCATCCCCTGCACGCTGTGCGGATCGCAGCCCAATCTGCAGCGGGTTGCCATCCGCACAATGCTGGCGCAGTGGCAGCAGCAATTTCCCGGCCGTGTCGAATCGATTTTCTCAAGCCTGCGCAACGTTTCGACATCGCATCTGGCGGACCCGTCGACATTTGATTTTGCGCAGTTGGACGCGCTGCGCTCGATGCCGAATGACCTTGGGCCGCAGGTTCTTGGCAATTTCCCCGCGATGGATCGCATGGGCGAGCTGGCGGTGGAAATCGCTGATTTCTAGGGCTTGGACCCATGTTCGAACGTAAAAATGCATTTCCGCCCACCCCCTTGCCGAACACTTTTTGGATCGAGCCGGGCCGTCTGTTGGCCGGCGAATATCCGGGTGCGCCAAGCCATGAGGAAACCGTGGAGCGCCTGCAGGCGTTGACTGAAGCGGGCGTCACTTTTTTCTTGAACCTGACGCAACCAGACGAACTCCCCGACTACGACTACGCGCTGCCGCAACTGCGCCGTGACCTGGCGCCGGCCGGACAGGAACGATTGCCGCTGGTGCATCGAAATATTCCCCTGGAGGATCACGGCGTACCCGACTCCGCCGACACGATGCAGGAAATTCTGGAACAACTGGATCGGGCGTTGTGCGACGGCCATCTGGTGTACGTGCATTGCCGCGCCGGTATCGGACGCACGAATCTGGTGATCGGTTGTTGGATGCGCTGGCAGGGAATGCCAGGCGGCGCGGCCATCAA
Source organism: Pseudomonadota bacterium (assembly GCA_031394735.1). Lineage (GTDB taxonomy): Bacteria > Pseudomonadota > Gammaproteobacteria > Steroidobacterales > Steroidobacteraceae > TMP-86. The sequence goes on from JANMXI010000103.1 coordinate 5,513, forward strand.
AACATTGAACCGGCTGTGGAAGGCCAATGCACGTTCCGCTACCTGGAAGCGGGTGCCCGAATTCAATCAGGAAATGTACGTGCTGAACTGGAGTGACGCGCCGGTCGTCGATGCCGCGACTCCGCTTCCGTCGCACACCCGCAAGCTCAGTGCGCAGGATCGATACCTGGGTGCAATCGTTGGACTGGCCTGTGGCGATGTCCTGGGCGCGGCCGTGGAAGGCAAAAAGTTCGGCGATTTCGTACCGGTCACCGATATGCCGGCGGGCGCAACTCCGCAGCAGCCGCCCGGCACATGGACGGACGATACGGCGATGTCCCTGTGTCTGGCGCACAGCCTCCTCGAGAAGCAGGGCTTTGATGCCAACGATCTGGCCGAACGCCTTTGGTTGTGGCATCAGGAAGGCTTGCTGTCCAGCACCGGCGAGGCGTTGCGCAAACGAGTGGCCGTGTCGAAGGCATTGGCGACCGCACGCTGGTCGGAAAAGCCGTTCTCCGGCTCCCATGACCCCAATTGCTGGGATCCGGAAAGCATCAGCCGCGCGGGCATCGCCGCGCTGTTTTGGCGCCACGCGCCGCAGGATGCCCTGGTTTTCGCCGTAGACGCTTCCCGCGTAACGCATCAATCACCGGGAATTCTGGACGCCTGCCGCTATTACACAGCCTTGATGCTGGCGGCGTTGAATGGCGCGTCCAAACAGGATCTGGCGCTGGAGGCCTGGCGGGTCCTCAGCAAGCACCACGCGAAGCCGCTCAGGAGTCAGATCGCGAGCCTGGCGCAGTCGACCATCCTGCCGACCAATGCGCCCCGCGATGGTTCCCATCCCGCCGCCGCGGCCCTGCACCGGGTGCTGTGGGTGTGCAGCGAAACGGACAATTTCCAGGACGGGCTGCTGCGGGTGGTGAACCTGGGCGGCGATGCAGACATTCAGGGGGCCCTGTTTGGCCAGCTCGCCGGGACCCTCTATGGCATCGACGCGGTTCCCAAAGCATGGCGGGCCGCCCTGCAACGGCGGGACTTGCTCGAGTCGACGGCTCAGCGTCTGCTGTCTGCTGCCGCTGCCCGCCTGGGCTGATTTATACTCACCCCCTGCCATGCCCACCTCCAGCGCACAATCCGGTTCGCGCGCGCGCAAGTCTGCGCAACGGTATGCGTGGGAGTCGCTGACCGACGAGCAATTGCTCTCCTTGCGTTTCTGCGATCTGAAATTGCGCGTCGAGGGTACGCCGATACAGCGGTCGGTCGAACGGCTGTACGCGGAACTCGAGCAGCGTGGCATTCGCTTCAAGCCGCATTGCTGGTTCGCGCAGGAATGGTTTTCACCCGATGGCATTCCCGGCATCGCCATCCCGTTTTATCTGGCGCATCCACGGCTCATGCGCCTGGAGCGCCGCTACATGCGCGAGGTGGAGGGTGGCAACCGCAACTGGCTCATGCGCATCCTTCGCCACGAGGCGGGCCATGCATTCGATTCGGCCTATCGGCTGCGCCGCCGCCGCCGCTGGCGTGAAATCTTCGGTCCTGCCTCGCTGCCCTATCCGGATTCCTACCGGCCACGTCCCGGCAGCCGGCGCTTCGTGCAGCATCTGGGCTCCTGGTACGCACAGGCGCATCCCACGGAGGACTTCGCCGAGACTTTTGCCGTGTGGCTCAAGCCGCACTCCGCGTGGCGCCGTGAATATCTGGGGTGGCCGGCATTTGCCAAGCTGCAGTTGATCGACGCGATGGCCGATGAATTCGGCAGCGCGCGCCCGAGCGTGAATGAGCGCATCACCATCGAAGATGTGTGCGAGGACACGCGCACGTTGCGCCAGCATTACGAACAGAAGCACGCGCGGTATCGCGCTCGGCGCCGCTCCGGCGCTGATGAATTACTGTTGAAGATTTTTACGGCCGCACCGGCGCGCCGCTCCGCCCCCAAGGCCGCAAGCGTGGTGCGTGAAATGCGTCAACCGCTGCGCCGGCAGATCGTCCGCTCCGGTGCATTCAGCGAATACCTCGTGCACCAGGTGCTGCGCCTGGTGATCGAGCGATGCGAGGCACTGCAGCTGTACGTGCGCGGACCCCGTCGTGAACTCAAGGCCCACCTGCTGTGGGTGGTGGCGCGTCTGGCCGAGTCGTACGAAGAGCGTCAGCTGCCGCGCGTTTCCTTGTGAAAATATCCAAGGCCCTGGTTCTGGTCCACGCGACGCTGGTGCCGCCGGACTCTTTGGAAGGTCGAACCGACAAGGAAATCGAGGAGTGGCGCACTGAGTACGATGTGATCTCGCGCCTGAAGAAAAGCGGCTACGAGGTTCGACCGCTGGGCATCAGCGACAGTCTGTCGGAACTTCGCAGCGCCATCGCCGACTGGAAGCCCGACATCGTCTTCAATCTGCTCGAAGAGTTCGACGGCATCGTCACCTACGATCAGCACGTGGTTGCGTTTCTGGAATTGATGCGCCAGCCGTACACCGGCTGCAATCCGCGCGGCATGCTGCTGTCACGCGACAAGGTGCTGTGCAAGCAGTTGCTGTCTTATCACCGTATTCACACGCCGCAGTTTCTGTTGGTGCCGCGTGGCAAAAAATTCCGCCTGCCGAACAAGCTCAAGTTCCCCATGTTCGTGAAATCCGCCACCGAAGACGCATCGTTGGGGATCGCGCATGCCTCGGTCGTCACCGATGAGAAGCAGCTTCGTGAGCGCGTCAGCTTCATTCATGAGCAGACCTCCTCGGACGCGTTGGTGGAGGAGTACATCGAGGGTCGTGAGCTGTATGTGGGCGTCCTGGGCAATGACCGACTCACCGTGCTGCCGGTGTGGGAGATGACCTTCGGCTCGCTGCCTGAAAATCTCCCCGCCATCGCCACCCGCAAAGTGAAGTGGGACCGACGCTATCAGCAGCGATACGGCATCACCACCGCCGCGGCGGAAAGTTTGCCGGAAGGCACGTTGGCGCGACTGGAGAAGCTATCCAAGCGCATTTACCGCGCGCTGCATCTGACCGGCTACGCGCGCATGGATTTCCGGTTACGCGAGGACGGCGCGCTGTACGTGTTGGAAGCGAACGCCAATCCGAACTTGGCGGCGGAAGAAGATCTGGCGCAATCCGCGCTCAAGGCCGGAATCAATTACGACGACCTTCTGCATCGAATCATGTTGCTGGGCGCGCATTACCCGGCGGCGTGGCGCATGCTCGATTCTTAGTAGAAACGCTCAATTGCGTTTTTTCGGTGCCGCCGCGGCCGGAGGTTTGGCGGTCCAGCGGTTCATCCACTCGATCACCACCTCATACCATTGCATGCTGTTGGCCGGTTTCAGTATCCACTGGTTTTCATCCGGGAACTCCAGCAGCGCACTCGGGACGCCTCTTCTTTGCGCAGCGGTGAAGGCGGACAGGCCCTGCGTATAGGGCACGCGGAAATCCAATTGGCCGTGAATGACCAGCAGCGGCGTCTTCCACGCATCCACATGGTCGATCGGGTTGAATTTTGCATATCCCGCCTTGTTCAGATATTCCGCTCCGCCGTGCTCCCACTCGGGGAACCAGAGTTCTTCGGTGGAGTAGTACATCGAACGGGTGTCGAACACACCCGAGTGACTGACCAGGCACTTGAACTGATCCGGCATCATGCCTGCGATCCAATTGACCAGGTAGCCGCCGTAGGAGCCGCCCAGCGCACACATGCGTTGTCCGTCCAGCCACGGATATTTCTTCAAGGCTGCGGCGATGCCTTTTTGAATATCTTCCAGCGGCTTGCCGCCCCAATCCTGATTGATGGAATCGGTGAACGCCTGACCGTAGCCGGTCGAGCCGTGAAAATCGATCATCAACGTTGCGTAGCCGGCGCCGGAGAAATTCTGCGGGTTCCAGCGCCAATGCCACTCATTCGCCATGCTGCCCTGCGGGCCGCCGTGAATCGCAACCGCCAGCGGATAGGTCTGCCCGGCACGAAATCCAACCGGCTTCACGAGGTATGCGTACACCAGCTCATTGCGGGCGCCGGCGAAACTGAATTGTTCGAAGTCCCCGAAGCGGCGAGTCGCATGCAGATCCGGATTGATGCGCGTGAGTTGCGTGGCCTTGCCGCCGGTGAAGGCAACACTGTAAAGATCCGCCGGGTTCGCCAGATCATTGGCGGCGTAAGCGACGCGGTCATTGCCCACGCTGAACGCCGCGACCGAGCCTGCCGCGGTGATCGCTGCGGCGCGCCCGGAAGCGACATCGATGATCCACAACGGCAGTTGTCCCAGATGCTGCGCGATCGCGAACAAGCTCTTGCCATCGCGCGACCAGGCGAAGCTGTCGATGGAGCGGTCCCAGTTCTGCGTCAGCGCGCGCGATTCGCCGGACTTCAGATCCATCAGCATCAAACGTCGCCGGTCCGATTCATAGCCAGGGCGCGCCATCGCAAGGTAGGCGAGCGTGCGGCCGTCCGGTGAGAACGCCGGCTTTGAGTCGGAGGCCGGATTGGCGGCGGTGAGATTGCGCGGTGTGCCGCCGCCCGCGGCGACCGAATAGAGGTCCAGATTGGTGGACCAGGGTTCGCCCTTGGCGCCTTCGCGAAGGCTGAAGGCAATGCTGCCGCCGTCAGGACTGAAGGCGTAGTCTTCGCGGTCACCGAAGGGCTTGCCCGGCACATCGCCGTCGAGTCCTGCGGTCAAGGGCACCGGCGCGCCGCGTATTAGGCCGTGTTCGTCCAACGGAATTGAGAACAACTGCGTCCGCCGTCCATCGCTCCACCTGTCCCAGTGGCGCGCAAAAATCTTTTCGTGCAACACGCCGGAGGCGACGTGGCCTTGGTTTCGTTTCAGTTGCTGCGCCGTGCATGCCGGATCGGGGCAGTCGATGAACACGTCCAGGCTGAACGCCAGGCGATCGCCAGTGGGTGACAGGCGGAAGGTGCCTACATCCAACGGCAGGTGTGTGATCTGCTCTGGCTTGCCGTCCGTGGCGCCGGTGGCGGCGATACGCCACACCTGCGAGCTGCCGCTGCGCGTGGAAAGGAAGTAAATGGATGCGCCGTTGCTGCTCCACTGGGCGCTGCCGTCATTCGCCGGATCATCGGTGAGTTGTACCGCCTTGGCGCCGCGCTTGAGCAAGTCCAGCGACCATAAATTGGTGCGACCTTTGTTGGCGCTCATGTCGGTGGAGCGCAGTGTGTACAGCACTCGCTTGCCGTCGGGTGACACCTCGATGTCGGAGAGCCGGTGCAAAGCAACCATGTCCTGTACGCTGAACGGCACGGGAGGCGGCGCGGCGGCGTTGACGACAGAGGCCAGAAGCAGAACAAGAAGACCGGAGGCGGCAGCGAACTCTTTGTTGTTCATATCGGTGTCGAGCAGCGGTTGGTGCTTTAAGCTTAACCCAACTTGCAACGATGACAAATCAAGGCCGCCATGACCCGTTTTAAGGTGTTGAGCTTCGACCTGGACGATACGCTGTGGCCGGTGGCGCCGGCCATTCAGGCGGCCGAGCAGGCGGTGTTCGACTGGCTGCGCCGGGAGTATCCCCGCGCCATCGCCAACCACAGCATCGAGTCGATGCGCGCGCTTCGCGCCAGCATGGCGCAGCGCCATCCGCAGCGGGAGCATGACATGACCTTCCTGCGCCGAACGGCGATCGCCGAGCAGTTGCGCGCGGCCGGCTATGGCGAGGAAGGCGTTGATGCGGCATTCGAAGTGTTCTTCGCCGCGCGCAATCGCGTGCAACTGTACGCCGATGTCGAACCGGCGCTGCAGCGGCTGCAGCGCCGCTACCGCCTGTTCGCACTGAGCAACGGCAATGCCGACCTGCAGCGTTGCGGCATCCATCACTACTTCGACGGGCATGTCAGCGCGCAGTCGGCCGGTGTCGCCAAACCGGATGCGCGCATCTTCGCCGCGCTGGCTGCCGCGGCCGGAGTGGGTCTGCACGAAGTGCTGCACATCGGTGACGATCCGCTGGCGGATGTCGCCGGCGCGGTTCGTTCCGGCATGCAGGCCGTCTGGGTGCGACGTGAGTCACGCGACTGGCCTGCGCATCTGGATGCGCCCGCGCGCATCATCACTTCGCTGGAAGAACTGGATTAGCAGCCATCGACGTCGATTGCTGATGGCAACTTTTAACAAAATACATCGACTGCATCACTTCACTTCAGTACGGGTTCGTCGATAGGATGGTATCGACGCTTCTCTTCGCTGGAGTCATTGCATGCAAGCATCACCGGGCGGGTCAGTAGTTGCAGTCAGTTCGTTGCGGGAATTCTTCCGCGACGCATTCCATTCCGCGGCCGTGCATCAGCGATTGAAAATCGACGAGCATGCTGAAAATTATGTAGTCAGTCTGTTGACGCTGTTTTCACGCGTCGAGGCGCTGTTCGACACTACGCCGCAGGGCCTGCGGCTTCGGCCGCTGGCATTGATGCTGGCCGATGCGGTCGACGCGCCGACGCCGGCCGCGCGGCAATATGCATTGCAGCGGTTGGGCGATGTTTCGCTGTTCGTCGCAGGATTCTTCGTGCGCAGCTTTGCGCGCAAGCTGGTGGATGTCGATTACCACATTGCGATGGGCGGCAACGCGTACGGCTGTCTCGCCGATACATTGCAACGTTCCAGCCGCGGCCGCGCTGTCGCAGGCGTCTACGCGCAGCTCGCGTCAAAGTTTCAAGGTCTGGTCGATGCCTTGAACGAAGTCAGTGAAATGTCCTATCAGCACAGCGACGCAGATGTGCTGCGCTTGTACGAGGTATGGGTGAAGACGGGCAGCCCGCGGGCACATTCGCTGCTGACCAAGCTGGGTGTACAACCGGTCAGGGTGCAGGGCGCGCGCAATGAGCACTGAGAGTCGAGCGCTTCTGATCGTGCCGTTTCGCCGGCGGCCTCGAATCCGAGACGACGCTGTCCCTGCGGCCGGAGCGCGTGAAC
>JANMXI010000104.1:0-4376 GCA_031394735.1 Pseudomonadota bacterium
GCGTCTTGCGGATCTGGAGCATGAGATCTTCGGCGTGATGCTGCTCACGACGCGCCATCATCTCATCGACTTCGTCGAGCTTTTCCGCGGCACTTTGGATGGCGCGAACGTGGCACCTCGTGAGGTTCTCAAGCTGGTTCTTGCCCGGAACGCCGGCGCGGTCATTCTGGTCCACCAGCATCCTTTATGCCGCTTTTGCGGGCCAGAACAAAGGTGCAGTACTAGTCGGATTGATGCGTCGAGCCGTGGAGGAATCCGAACTGGGGCGGCTGCGCGCGCAATTATTCACCGACTTGACCGCCTCCAAAGCAAATCGAACCTTGGTGACTAGCAATCAGATCGCGGCGGCCCGAAGAGCGGGCCGGCAATGATCGATATAACTGCCGGACCCTCAGGCCATCTCCCTTCACTTACATGGAACTCACTGGCTGGAACGACCATCGTAATTGGTGGCTGCGCTTTTGAACAACCAGCGGGCAGTCGGAGCCGCCACAATAGCGCCGAGTAACTGCGCCACGACAAACGCCGGAACATGCGCCGGCGCGATCCCCGCAAAAGTATCCGATAAAGAACGCGCGATAGTGATGGCAGGATTCGCAAACGACGTCGACGAAGTGAACCAGTAGGCCGCTCCGATCCAGGCCGCAACCATCCAAGGCGCATCGTCAGACTTGCGATTGCCGAGAATCACCAGCAAGAGTCCGAAGGTGGCCACGAATTCGGCGAGCCATTGCGCGATACCGGTTCGTGCATGAAGCGAAGTTTGGATGAGCGGCAGCGAGAACATTGCATGCGCCAGGATTGCTCCGGCACAGCATCCCAGGATCTGGACGCCGGCATAGGCGCCTGCCTCGCGCCACGTCAATGTGCCGCGAAGCGCATGGACCAACGAGACGGCCGGGTTGAAGTGGGCGCCGCTCACCGGTCCGAGCAGTGCGATCAGGGTCGCGAGAACCGCGACGGTCGCGCCGGTATTCGCAATGAGCGCGACAGCCAGGCTTCCGGCGGCGAGCCGCTCGCCCATGATCCCCGAACCGATCACCGTTGCCGTGAGCAGCAGCGAGCCCAAGCCTTCCGCGGCGATCCGCCGACGCATGCTTCAGCTTTCCGTCGGCGGCGTTTGCCCGATCGCGCGCAGCTTTTCGCGCAGGGTCATCTGGTCAAGGGAGGCGATCGGCAGCGCGATGAAAAGCTTAATTCGAGCCTCGAGTTCCTTGAGCGCTTTTCGGAATGCAAAAGCCTTGTCGGCATCAGAACCCTCGACCGCCGCCGGATCGGGAATGCCCCAATGCGCCGTCATCGGCTTTCCAGGCCACACGGGGCACACTTCGCCCGCCGCGTTGTCGCAGACCGTAAAAATGAAATCCAGTGGCGGCGCCCCGGGCGCCGCGAACTCATCCCAGCTCTTGCTGCGAAAACCTTGCGACGGCAGATTCATGCGCTTGAGAAGGTCTAGTGCCAGCGGATGCACTTGACCCTTCGGAAAGCTCCCGGCGCTGACCGCTCGGAATCTTCCCTTACCTAAAGCGTTCAAGAGCGATTCGGCCAGAATGCTGCGCGCCGAGTTACCCGTGCATAAAAAGAGAACGTTGTACGTCGGTTGCGCGCTCATTTCGCGCAGCAACTGGCTGGCTGCGCTCTCTCGGCCGGAACGCAGCAACCGCTCGCCGGCGCCTCGACGGGAACAGTAGATTCGCCGTGATTGAACACCGCCGTGTCCTCGCCATCGACAGGAATCCGGCCCAACGTGTGGAACGTCTCCCATGCGATGCCGGTGGGATCGGTGACCCAATATTTATCGGACTTCGCGTAGCAACAGGGTTGTTCGTTCTCCTCCACCATGCGCGCATCCGCCGCTTCCAATTGTGTTCGCATGCCGCGTAACTCCTCATTGGAGTCGACCTGGAAGCCCAGGTGATTCACGCCCGCCGGCTGACGATGCGTGGAGATTGCGAAGTTCAAACGAGGATCTTCCAGCATCCATTTCGCATAGTCATGTTGGGTCACGACAGGTTCGGCGGCGAAGAGGGTCCGATAGAAGCGGATGAAAGCGTCCAGGTCTTTCACACTGCCATGCACGTGCAGTCGTTTCATAGCTCACCTTTGCGGTTACAGTCGTTTGATCATGAAGGCCGAGCTTGCGGGACAAAGACCGGCAAACTCGCGTGTGGATCGGATCGACGGCGGAGCGTCGGCTCTCTCGACGCGCTGATATCCCCGACGCTCGAAATAGGATTCCGCCGTGGTCGTCAGGAGGTAAAGCGCCCGCACGTTGTGAGCGGCGGCGTAGCCTTCCGCATGCAGCATGAGGGCCGAGCCCAGGCCTTGAGTTCGCGCGCCGGCACTCACGACGAGGGAGCGCAACAGCGCATCCTGACCGTAGATCTCCAACCCCACGAGCGCGTCGGGCGCGGCTGCGTCACCTGCGAAGAAAAAGTGTTGAAGGTGCGACTCGGTCAGGTCCGAGGCCGGCAGTCCTTGCGCTTCGAGCAAGGCCACGACGCTCGATCGTGCCGGCCGTTCTCGGATCATGGGGGATTCAGCCATGGATTCTCTCAACCAGCGTTTGCCGCGCGCTTCGCGGCGTTCGGCTGCTCGTCCGGCGCGCAACAGTTGGCGCCACTCTCCGCGCAGCAGTTATCGGTCAGGTAGCCGACCAGCGCTGTCATGGAGGTGAAGTCGGCCGAGTAGATGAGTTGCCGGCTCTCACGACGCTGAGCGACCAACCCCGCGCGATGCAGGTTCTGCAGATGAAAGGTCAGCGATGAGGGAACGAGCCCCACCCGCTCGGCGATCTGGCCGGCTGGCAACCCGACAGGTCCGCGCGCCACCAGCAATCGGAAGATTGCCAGGCGGTGCTCGTGAGCGAGAGCCCCTAGTGCGTTGATGACGTCGGGTGTTTTCATGGCGGTACGATATTTCGATTAATGCCGTAATGTCAAGCTCACCTGTTATCGATTTCACGCCCGGGGCGTAACCGGTTGAACGAAAAGGCTATAGTGGCGTGGTTATTGCCCCTGCTCAGCGATGCTGGTATAAAGCCCGGCTCGCCGAGACATTGGATTTCGGCGCAAGCGAACTAATCACCTCTAGATTCAAGGTTTTTGTCATGTCGCGAGTTTGCCAAGTAACGGGCAAGGGCCCCAAAGTCGGTAACACGGTTTCGCACGCCAACAATCGCAAGCGCCGCCGCTTCCTGCCGAACCTGCATTCACACCGGTTCTGGCTGGAGACCGAAAAGCGCTGGGTCAGCCTGCGTGTTTCCACCCGCGGCCTGCGCACCATCGAAAAGCGCGGCGTCGAAGTCGTGGTTGCGGATCTGCGCGCCCAGGGCGTCAAGGTCTAAGGAGCAGCAGCATGCGTGACAAAATCAAATTGGTATCGTCGGCCGGCACCGGCCACTACTACACCACCACCAAGAACAAGCGTCTGCATCCGGACAAGATGGAGACCAAGAAATACGATCCGGTGGTGCGAAAGCACGTGGCCTACAAAGAGTCCAAGATCAAGTAACAAAAGACCCGCACCAAAATGCGGGTTTTTTCTTTGCAGCAGCGCGAAACGCCTTGCCCGAACTTCCTGAAGTCGAAACCACTCGCAGCGGCATCGCGCCGGCGCTGCTGGAACAGCGCGTCAACGAAGTCATCGTGCGCGAGCGCCGGCTGCGCTGGCCCATCGACCAAGGTTTCGAATCCGCCATCCGCGGCACGGTGATCCGCGCGGTCGAACGCCGCGCCAAATACATTCTGATTCGATTCGATGCCGGCACCGCCATCGTGCATCTGGGCATGTCAGGGAGTCTGCGCATCCTCAAACCCGAGGTGCCGCTGCTGACGCACGATCATTGGGACATACTGTTGCAGAACGGCCTCGCGCTCCGCTTCCATGACCCACGCCGCTTCGGTAGCCTGCATTGGACGCCGGAGCCGCCCGAACAGCACCCGCTGCTGGTGGATCTCGCGCCGGAACCCCTGAGCGCACCCTTCGACGCCGACTATCTGTTCAAGGCAACACGCTGGCGCAAGGTCGCGATCAAGCTGTTCATCATGAACTCGCATTGCGTGGTGGGGGTGGGAAACATCTACGCCAGTGAAGCGTTGTTTCGTGCCGGCGTTTCCCCGCGCCGCGCTGCCGGCCGACTGACGCGGGCGGAAAGCGTGCGGTTGGTGCAATCGATCAAGGAGGTATTGACCGACGCGATCAAGATCGGCGGCACCACACTTCGCGATTACGTGAACGCCGCAGGAACGCCCGGCTATTTCCGGCAGAAACTGTTCGTATACGAGCGCGACGGCAAAGCGTGCCTGAAATGCAAAACGCCCATCAAACAATTCGTGCAGGGCCAGCGCTCGACGTATTGGTGTCCGAGCTGTCAG
>JANMXI010000105.1:0-1753 GCA_031394735.1 Pseudomonadota bacterium
GCGCCGAAGCCCTGAACGTTCATCGCCGCATAGCCGGGGTTGCCAAGCGACGCCACGGCAGGTTGCCATTCAGCCGTGGATGAGCAGCCGGTTGTCCCCACTTTTCCGTTCGACCATGGCCGCGACGTCAGGTACGTGAGCGCATCATCGCCATCCGAGACCGGCGCGCCAAGGATGTCGTAATTGCCCTCGGAGAAGAAGTGTCCGCGCTCCTGCATGTCCACGAACGCATAGCCGTGCTTGATCGCGGTGACGGCCGCGGTCATGTCACGCGGCACCCCGTTGGCGACGTCCCAGTAGTTGAAGTTGTACGGTGTACGCACCCAGATGGCGGGGTACTTCTTCGACGCGTCCCTCGGATGGTAGATGTCCGCCGCGATGCGGATGCCGTCGCGCATAGGGATCATGACCTTGCGGTCCACGACGGCGAGCGACTGGAGCTCGTTCTCCGTGTCCCAGCGCTTCACCTTGACGCTGTCGGTCATTGGCCTGCCCTGCTGCGCCATTGCAGCGGACGACGGTGCGGCGGCGAGAACCAAGGCGAGCAGGACGCGAATGACGGCAGGGCGCATAGGGTGGTCCGCAGATGAGGGGATGAAAAACGTATGACATGCGGACCCTCTTCGCTGCAACGATGGCTACGCGGCGCCCGCGGTTCGGTTCTTCAGGATCTTCACGAACGACCGGCCGCGCAGCTCATCGACGGACAGGCCCGTCATCGACACGGCGTCCGCCTCGGTGATGGCGCCGGAATTCACGCCGCGCAGGAAGAAGTTCAGCAAGCCCTGCCCTGTGGCGGCGTCGTCGAACACATCGCCCACGAGCGTTGCCTGCGCCGCCTTGCCGACGAAGTTCGACAGCCGAGCCGCCGCGGCATCGATGCCATCCAGGAAGAATGCGTAGAGCGCCGCATAGCGCGTTACCAACTGCGCGGGATGCAGGTCCCATCCCTGATAAAAACCGCCCACGAGCGAATGCTGGATGTCGTCGAAGTGCAGCTTCCACGCGGCGTGCACGCTGGCGCGATTGGCCTCCAGTTGCGCCGCGGTCAACACCTGGCCGCTGGCGGCACGGTGCAGCGCAACGGGCATCACAGTGGTGGAGCCATCGCTCAACCACACGCCCGTGCCGGCAAATGACACCTGCATGAAATGCTTCGCGAAATCGCACGCCGGATGACGCATGCGCTGGTGCGCCGCCGTGATGTTCACGCCGGCCGTGTAATCATACGTACCGAAGTGCGCCCCGGTGAGCCGCCCATCCGATATCGCCGGAATGCGCGGCAGCAGCGACCGGCCGTCGGAATCCAGCACGATCTGCGGCGTCTCCACCATTACCTCGAACTTCAACGCGCCCCCGGCAAGGCCGAGTTCAGCCTCCAGGCGCCCCAGCTCGGCCACGACAAACTCCACCTGCTCGAGAATCACAACCTTGGGTACGGTGACGACGAAATTGTCCGGCAGCCTGCCGGCGCGACGCACAAGCTCCGTCAGCACCAGCGCCAGCGTTCGCGTTGCGCGCGCGCGCATCTGCTCGTTCTACGGCTTGATGCGAATGCCAATGAAGGGCGGCAGCGTTCCCTGTGCCATGCCGGTCGCGAGTGCCTCCGCGACGGCAACGCAATGGCCGTCCTCCTCCGCATCGGGCCGATTCCCGTACCCATCCTCGAAGTCGATGCGAAAGTCCTCGACCGGCTCGAGGCGCAGCTTGTCGGCTACGCGCGAGTAGATGGTATCGAGGGCGGGATGATCAC
>JANMXI010000106.1:0-4878 GCA_031394735.1 Pseudomonadota bacterium
GGGGTGCCGCGGATGCCGCCGAAGGCCTGCATCGCCTTGCCAAAAATATCCAGGGTCACGCGAAATGGCAGTTTGTTCTGCTGCGCGTACGCGAAGACCCGGTCAGGCGGATCGTAAGACATCGCCACAGCAACAGTTTCCAGGCCCTGCTCGCGATATTTCTCGAAGGTCTGCACCAATTTCGGCATTTCGGCTACGCACACCGAACAGGATGTCGCCCAGAAATTGACCAGCACGACCTTGCCCTTGAGTGACGACATGGCAAACTGGTCACCCTGCACGCCGATGAAATTTACGTCGGCCGGTGCAAACGGGCGATTCCAGCCAGCATATACGCCCGCGGTCAGCGCGCTCAGCGCCAGCAAAATGGCGACTACCGTGATTTTCCTGTCGGCCAACATGTGCAATCTGTTCCGGGAAAGACGTAATTTTACCAAGCCCTGCGGGCCCATAACGGACCGCTGATCTATCCAAATGGCACGCGGGGCAACAATTCCAGTAGTGGCGCCCATGATTTGCGGTTCTGGGCCTTTCCTGCGGCGCGCGCCCCTGCTTGGAAAACCGCATAGTCCCGCTGGATTTTGCGTGCCGCGTTCAAAAGGCTCGCGGCATCCAGTGTTTGCAGCTCGATGCCGGCGTTGAATGGCTTGATCAGTTCCGCGCTCCAGGTGCCCGCCGTCGCGACCACGGGGCAGGCATGCGACATGGCATCCAGCGTCACGCCGCTGACCCGGTCGCGAAATTCGTCCCGATCGTAGGGTTGCAGGCAGATGCTGCCTGCGAACAGCGCCGAATATTCTTGCGGTGTCAGGGTCTGCGGCAAGACCGCAAGCGGCGCATAACCGGCGGCTTGAAGCCGCGCAATGTCGGCCCGTGTTTTCGCATCAACTTTTCCATAATGATCGGCCGAGACCTGCACGGCAATCGGCATGGGATCGTTCCCGCGCGCAAGCAATTCGACAAGGTCCACGACCAGCGAGAAGCCCTTGTCCTGGCGCGCAGCGCCGGCATAGACAAGTTGCCGGAATGGAACCGTCTGGTCGCTCTTCGATGCGGGTGGCGAGGGATAGGGCAACAGGAACACATTGGCGAAGCCGCATCGATTAAAAAAATCGACCACGGTGGCGGTGGTGCCGAAAATGACGACATGCGGTTGCCGCTGCGCCAGCTTGCGGAATGAGCGAATTTTTTCCTGGGTTTCGCGCAGCCAGTGAAAATACAGGAACACGCGATTGCGCGGAAGCGGCCGTTCCGCCAGAAGATCGAGCGAGACCAGATCGCTGCGACGCGCAGTGGTGACGACGATCGGTGCGCCGCTGCGCAACAGGCGGCGGTACAGCAGCAAGGCTTGAATTAGACGAATCCGGCGGCGAAAGATCGGATGATTAGCGACGTGCGATCCGAAGTCCATGCATTGGGCGCCTTTTGCGCTCCACAGCTCGACCGGCACGCCTGCCAGGGCATGGCACAAACTGGTGACCAGGCTGTAGCAATGCCCCGAGTAGCCCTCCAGCGTCGGCTCCACCACCTGGATTGGTTGCACGTCAGCTCACCCGATCCAATAACCTCCCGGCCGCCTTGATTACTGCGGCGGCCGGCAGCATCTGCAGGCAAACGCTCTCGCTCGTGACGTGGCGCGCACACCCTTCCTGCAGGCAGGGAACGCAGGCACCCGCGCCCTGTACCAGCACGACATTGCCCACCGACTGGGTTCCGCGCAACCCATAAGGCGATCGCTCGGCCTCAATCCCGCGCGGCCACGGTCCCCATTTGACCGGATTCGACGGTCCGAACAAGGCGACCGTTGGCGCGCCGATCGCTGCGGCAAGATGCGTAGTGACCGTATCCGGTCCGACATAGAGTGCTGCGCGCTGCAGCAACAATCCAAGCTGGCTGAAACCCAGCCGGCCGGCCAGGTTGACGGGTGAAGGCGAGAGGGTCGCGGCGAACCGGTTCACATAATTTTGTTCTTCTTTGTCGCCGCTGCCCGTGAGGACGATGGTGAAGCCGCGCTCGTTCAACCAGCGTGCGAGTGCCTGCCACTGATCGAGCGGCCACATCTTGTAAGTGAATTTCGGATACAGGTGCAGCACTGCGTGCTTTCCATGGGCAAAGCCCTGAAACATTTCGCAGACGGCAGCCTCGTCCTGCGCCGACCAGGAGATCGGCGTTTCGAACCGGCGTGGCAGGCCGAGCAAATCGGCGAGCAGAAGGTTCTGTACGACTGTGTGCAGATCCAGATTGTCGAACGGCACGCTGGCATTGAGCAGTGCGCGCTTCCAGGCGCTCTTGAGACCGGCAGTCATGACGCCGATGCGAATTTTTCCGGCAAGCCACGCATACAGCGTTGGCCGATCGCTTGGAGACGTGGAAATGGCAAGATCGTATATGCGCCAAAGCTGGCGCACGAAGCGCCAGTGACCTGATTCGGGCACAACGACGATTCGGTCGATGTCCGGATTGCTGGCGAGAATGCCTTCCGTGCCTTTGAACACCAGCAGATCGATGCGTGCCGAAGGCCATGCCGCCTTGAGTGAGCGGATCAACGGCGCAGTGAGGAATACGTCGCCGATGCGGCGGGTGACGATAACCAGTACTCGCTTTGGCGCTTCCTTGACCATATTCGCCAGGCGGTACGCGGCTCAGTGCGGCACTGTTTGCCGCCGGCGTTGGCGCAGCAAGAACCTGAGCTTCCTTCCGGGAAGTCCCAAGACGTACTTGCGCAACAATTGCAAAGAGCCCTGTAGCCCCATCGGGAAATGCAGATCCCGCGGCACGTACCATGCATTTACGCCGGTTCGTCGCACCACCTTGTACCCTTGGGAAGCCATGTAGCGATGCTTCTCGAGCCCGGTCACATGGTCCTCAATCAGCACCAGCTTTGGCCGCCAACGCTGAAGCGAAAAGCCCTTCAGCACTTCCAGTTCGAAGCCCTCTACGTCCACCGAAACAAAGTCGACGCGTTCCAGCGCGGCTTCTTCAACAATCGAATCGAGCGTCCTGACCTCGACGACGATGACACTTTGGACTTCGGCCTCGGGAAGCATGAGTTCGGGCCGCATGGAAGAATATGGACCGGACACGTAAAACTCCGCACGCGTCCCGTGGCGTTCGTGTGAGCCGCACGCAAACTCGAAAACTGGCGCCCTGCGTTCCCGTCGCAGCCTCTGCGCCAAATGCGGCAGAGGCTCGACGAGCACGCCGCTCCACCCCGACCGTTCCAATGCGTGGGACTGCGATCCCTCAACGGGATCGTTGGCGCCCACATCGACAAATGCCCCTGGCTGCGGGCCCAGATACTCGCTCAATAATCGGCTTTCGTCTTCGGATGGAAATACGCTTCTCATTGGAATCTCCCTGTTCAACGGTCCACCCCGCCGTGCCATGCCAATCGCTTGGCGGTCGGCCCCATCTGTCCCCGCAATCAGATACCGGGACCCCGCGTACCTGTGACGCGATCCTGCTCCTGTAGGAGCAAAAGCTTTACGTAGCGATAATAAGTCCCTTCCGCCGTCGCTACGGCCAGCATGAAGCCCTCGCGACCATCGAGGAGCCCGCCCCGCAAAAAATAGGTGCGCACGAACGCCCATGCCGCGCGCGCAACTGCTGTCGCCAAACTGGAGTGCTTGGCGGCACGCTGCATGTCCTGCGCGGACAACGTCGAGTAGTTGTTCATTTTTTCGAGCAACTCATCCAGGTCGACGAAAGTCTCGTGCATGAGGGGTTCCTGTAAGGTTCCGGTCTTGCCATCCACGATCACGCGTTCGTGAACTGCATCGTCGCTGAAGCTCGCCGCGCCGCGACGGAACAAGCGCACCACGTGATCCGGCCACCAGCCGGAGTGCCGCATGAAGCGACCACAAAAACTGGATAGCCGTGGCAGACGGAACGCGGCGAAATCCACCGGTTGTGCGACGGCGCGTTCGATTTCCATACGTGAGGCTTGCGTGACCCATTCATCGGCATCCAGTGACAACACCCAATTGCCGGTCGCGTGCCCGAGCGCGCGATTCTTTTGCGCGCCGAATCCTGGCCAGTCGGTCTGGTGTACGTGCTGCGTGTACTCGCGACAAATGGTAACGGTATCATCTGTGCTGCCAGAATCGAGGACGATGATTTCGCCGGCCCACTTCACCGATTCGAGGCAGCGCCGGATGCTGGCCTGTTCGTTTTTGGTAATGATGATTACCGAGATACTCATATCCCGCGATACCCGGCTGGCCGCGGCATCCCTGCAAACAGCACCGCACTCGCCCAGCAGAACAGCATGCCCTCGGTGTGGTCCAGCAAAAGGGAATTCACCAGGTTGCCCAACGCATAGCTTATTACCAGGGCCCGAGCCAGATCGCGCTCGAATCCGTTCGCCAGCCTGCCCGATTGACGCCACAGCACGACCAGCATCGCGATGAATGTAATTACGCCGACTATCCCTAGCTGGGCGCCGATCATGAGATATTCGTTATGGGGATTGCTCGATGGCGAGATGTTGGTGCCCGTCACTTTCTCGCGATAGGCCTTTTCGAAACCGCCGGTTCCGACGCCGAGCAGGGGGTGGTCGCGAATGATGCCGTAAGTGACGTAATAAAAATCCAGTCGCGAGCCGACCGAGGTGTCCGTTCCCCGTCCGGGCTCCCATTCCTGGATTTCCTTGACCGCAAGGTCGGTACGCTCGCGCAACGTGTCGGAAAAAGATAGTCCAGCGCCGAGCACGGCCACCAGAATCGCGAAGCCGACAATCGCGCCTTTCCAGCGGTACCACGCGATGACCGCATAGACGAACAACGCCAGCAGAACAATATAGCCGGTGCGTCCTTTGACCATGAACAGCACGTTGGCTGCAGCGAGCACCGCCACCAGGATATAGAACCAGCGGCGCCG
>JANMXI010000107.1:0-14198 GCA_031394735.1 Pseudomonadota bacterium
GGCGCCGTACGCCGAGCAGATGAAGGAGCTCAAGGCGAAGTCCGGTGATCTGAAAGGCCAGGCATTGCGCACCTCGTTTCATATGGCCTACGGCGGCGCGCATTGTGCGGCGGCTGCCAAGCCGAGCGCGGGTGGCGGCATGGGTGCGGCGGGCGCCCCCGGAAGCAGCGGCGATCTGGGTCAGCAGACCAAGGAGGCCGTGGCCCAATCCGCAGCGGAGGTTGCCGCTGCCAAAGTCGCCGGTGATGGCGTGGCGGGCAACATCGCGTCGCGCGCCATGTCCTCGGTCGGCGGCAAACTCCTGTCTGGAATGTTTTCGAAAAAGAAGAAGCCTCAGGCAGAGGATGCAGCGGCCACGGCAACTGCCACCAAGCCGGCCGAACCGGCCGCGCCAGGCATGTTGACCATGATCACCATGACCACCGAGACCACGGCGGTGCGCAGCGAGCCGGTTCCGGCCGACCGTTTCGAGGTGCCGGCAGATTGGAAGAAGATTGTTCCGAAGGAGCCGGGCAAGGAAGAGCCGTTCAGCTGTCCGAAAGCCGACAAGGGCCAGTAGCGGAAAAAGGCTGTACATAAATCCAGCGACCGGTGTTCGAATAAACATGGATTGGTATTTTGATTTCATCTCGCCGTATGCCTACCTGCAGTTCAAGCGCTTGGAGGCGCTTGGGCTGCAGCGGGAGCTACGGCTGACGCCCATCCTGTTCGCCGGCGTCTTGAACCATTGGGGACAGCGAGGACCGGCGGAAATCCCTCCGAAGCGGTTGTTCACCTATCGCCACGTGTCGTGGCTGGCTCGTTCGCAGGCCGTCCCGTTCAAGATGCCCGAAGGCCACCCCTTCAATCCGCTGAAACTGTTGCGACTGGCCATACACGGCGGGACGGAATGGTCGCTGGTGGCGCGCCTGTTTGATTTCGTCTGGCGGGATGGTTTTATTCCGGACAATGCCCCTGCGTTTGCGGGGTTGCTGAAGGAGCTGGGCATGGCCGATGCGGTGGAAGGGATGGGTCGGCCCGAGGTGAAGGCAGCACTGCGGTCGAATACCGAGCGCGCCATCGAAGCCGGCGTGTTTGGCGTTCCCACCATCGCCATCGGTACGCATTTGTTCTGGGGTCAGGATGCCACGGACATGGCGTTGCAGTTTCGGCGCGACCAGTCCGCGTTTGCCGAGGACGATCGCATCATCGCCGCGCTCCCCGTCGCCGCTGCGCGTCCGCAGCCCCGGACAGGGTCCTAGCGCTCTCAAACGGGTTAGAAATCGCCGACGGCCCGGTCGTCGCCTGCCGGTTCTTCGCGCTCGGCGCCGAAGGCATTGCGCCGCGACGCTTTTGCCGCAGCAACCTTCTCTTCGAATGCACGCGCGAATGTTTCAACGAATAAATGCGGGAAGCCGTCCTCAGGCCGCTGCGCCAGCGTGTTGAACAATTCGGCGTACAAATCCCAATAACGCGCCTTGTTCTGCGTGCCGAACACGCCGCGTTTGGCGTTGCGCTCAAAGCGTTCTTCCAGATCTTTCGGCTCCAACCGCCCCAGGCATTCCTCAAATGCGGCGTGCATGGCCACCATCATTGCCGCCTGCTGCGTTTTCAAGTCCTGGAAGCTTTCCCGAATGGCATCCACCGAGCCACCTCGCACAGAGGTCGTCGTCAACAGGCGTCTGACGGCTTCGTCGACGCCGCGCGCGAAAAAATTCGAGTCATCTTCGCGCGACGGCACCGGAATGCGGAAACGGTTGCGGAACTCATTGGTCGATTGGTTCACGTCCATCAGGCCGACGGCGACCTCGCGCAACAGCCGGCCGCAGAGCTGCAACACTGCTGAACGATTCTCCGGCGCAATCGACTCCGGGTCGATGCCGGCGCCGCGACAGATATCCGCCAGTCCCGGGTCGCTATAGGCATCGAAAAGGGTGGCGGCTTTGGCGCGTCCGGGCATCGATGTCAGCGGTTCGGCGAGCCGCGCTTCGGCGACGGGACTTCGTTCGACCTTGAAGGGCCGCGTCATCATGTGCCACGGGGTTGCTTCCGGCGTTTCCGTAACCGTCTGACCATAAGCGTCGCTGGCGAGTGCCTGCAGTGAAGGGGGTGGCGAGGCCACCGGCGGACCGAATTCGTTACTCGGCTCGAGCAGTTCACTCAAGTCCAATTTGGCGCCGATATCATCGGCGATGGATTTTTTGACGGCGGAGGAAGGAACGCCGCCATCGTAGGCCACGATGGCGCTTTCATCGGGCGGAAAATCGTTGCTGTCGTCGATGCTGACCAGCATCTCGTAATCGCCCAGGCGCAGGTAGTCGCCGTCCTTCAGTTCACGGTCGTTGGATTTCCCGAGCGGATTCTGTGAGCCGTTGACAAACGTGCCGTTGGAGCTGCCGTCGACGATGAAAAAGGTGCCGGCGCGGAATTCCACGCGCGCGTGCTTGCCCGACAAATAGCGCTCGGGATCCGGCAGGATCCAATCATTGTCGGTGGCGCGCCCGATCGAACCGCCGTGTACGCCGAAAACCTTGGTAGCCCGGGTTCCGAGGCGGCGGGCATGTTCGCTCACGATACGCAAGCGCAAGGCCATTCTGGTTCTCTCCTGCAAGATCTGACGTCGGGCCGCTGGGCGCCGTATAATAAAGGCGGAGATTATCAAGGCGGGAGCCCTCTAAATGGCTGCGAGTCACATTTTTAAGGTTCTATTTGTCAATCAGGGCAAGGTCTACGAGATTTACGCCCGCAAGGTCAGCCACGGCAGCCTGTTTGGGTTCATTGAGGTCGAGGAACTGGTTTTCGGCGAGCGCTCCACGGTCGTCGTGGATCCGGCCGAAGAGAAGATCAAATCGGAGTTCAACGGCGTCAAACGCACCTATCTGCCGATGCATTCCGTGCTGCGGATCGATGAGGTCAAAAAGCAGGGTGTAGCCAAGATTTCCAGCTTTGAGGGCGCCAATGTCACGCAGTTTCCGGTGCCCCTGTATACGCCGGGCGGAGATTCCAACGCTCGTAAATAAATTCGAGGATCTGCGATGCTGAGTTTGTTGGGTGCCCCTGCGCTGTCGCAGTTCCGTATCGATCGATTGTTGAAAAAAGTCCGCGAGTTGGAGCCCGGCGTGACGGCGCTTGCTTCGCGGTTCGTGCATTTCGTGGACGTTGCCGAGCAGTTGAATGAGCAGCAATTGCTGTTGCTCAACCGGTTGCTCACCTATGGCCCGAGCGTTGCGGTCGGTATGACGCGAGGCGTCCACCTGACCGTCACGCCCCGTGTCGGAACCCAGTCGCCGTGGTCGAGCAAAGCCACCGACATCGCGCACGTCTGCGGACTGGGGGGCGTGCGACGCATCGAGCGCGGCGCCCTCTACTTCATCGACGCGCAGCCGGCGTTGAGTGAAGCTGCGTTGCAGCGCATCGCACCGCTGTTTTTCGATCGCATGACCGAATCGGTGTGGGTTGAACACCTGCATCCGCAGGTGCTGTTCGAGCACGGCGAATCGCGCGCGTTGCGCACGGTGCCGGTGCTCGCATCGGGACGCGAAGCGTTGCTGCAGGCCAATGACGCCTGGGGACTGGCGTTGTCCGATGACGAGGTCGACTACCTGTTGGTGGCTTTCAATGCCATGCGGCGCGATCCCTCCGACGTTGAATTGATGATGTTCGCGCAGGCCAATTCCGAACATTGCCGGCACAAGATTTTCAATGCGGATTTTTGCATCGACGGCGAGACCATGCCGGCGTCCCTGTTCAGCATGATTCGCGCCACTTACAAGAGCAATTCGAGTGGTGTGTTGTCCGCCTACCGTGACAATGCGGCGGTGCTGGCCGGGCCGACCGCGCAACGCTTCTTCCCCGATCCTGTCTCGCAGCGGTATCAGGGGCACACCGAGCCGGTGGATATTCTGATCAAGGTCGAAACGCACAACCATCCCACCGCGATCGCGCCCTTTGCAGGTGCGGCAACCGGCGCGGGCGGTGAAATCCGCGACGAAGGAGCCACCGGCATCGGCGCCAAGCCCAAGGCGGGTTTGTGCGGCTTTTCCGTTTCCAATCTGCGAATCCCCCAGGCGCTGCAGCCCTGGGAGTTCGCGCCATCCTCGCCCGAGCGCATCGCCTCGCCGCTGGAGATCATGATTCACGGGCCTTTGGGTGCGGCGGCATTCAACAATGAATTCGGCCGACCGGCTATTTGCGGCTACTTTCGCACCTTCGAGCAGCGTGAGGCCGCCCGGGTGGGCGCGCCTGCGCGCGTGCGCGGCTATCACAAGCCCATCATGATCGCCGGCGGCCTGGGCAACATCCGTCGCTCGCATGTCGAGAAAAAAGACGTGGTGGTCGCCGCGGAACTCATCGTTCTGGGCGGTCCCGCCATGCTCATCGGTTTGGGCGGCGGCGCAGCATCCTCCGTAGGCAGCGGTCAGAGTTCCTCCGAGTTGGACTTCGCCTCAGTGCAGCGCGGCAATCCGGAAATCCAACGCCGCGCGCAGGAAGTGCTCGATCGCTGCTGGGCCATGGGCGATGCGAACCCGATTCTGCTGGTTCACGACGTCGGCGCCGGCGGACTGTCCAATGCGTTGCCCGAGGCGATCGCGCACAGCAACCGTGGCGGTACCATCGATTTGCGGCGCATTCCCAGCGCTGAAAGCGCGCTGTCGCCGCTGGAGTTGTGGTGTAACGAAGCGCAGGAGCGCTACGTCATTGCGCTGGCGCCCGGCACATTGGTAACGTTCGAACAACTCTGTGAGCGTGAGCGCTGTCCGTTCGCGGTCGTGGGTCATGTCACCGGCGATGGACGCTTGCTGGTCATCGACGCCAAGGCCGGCAATTGCCCGGTGGACATGCCGATCGAAGTCCTGCTGGGCAAACCGCCACGAATGACCCGCGATGTTCGTCGCATCGACAAGCCTGCGCTTGCATTGTCGACTGCCGGGTTCGACTTTGCCGACTCGCTGCAGCGGTTGCTGCGCCTGCCCACCATTGCTGACAAGAGTTTTTTGATCACCATCGGCGATCGCACCGTCGGCGGCCTGATCAGCCGCGATCAAATGGTCGGACCCTGGCAGGTGCCGGTGGCCGATGTCGGCGTCACCTTGAGCGATTACGTCGGCTACACCGGCGAAGCCATGGCCATGGGTGAGCGATCGCCGGTTGCGTTGCTGAATCCGCGCGCCTCGGGTCGATTGGCGGTAGCCGAGGCGATCACCAACATCGTCGCGGCGGACGTGCGCCAACTCACCGACATCCGGCTCTCCGCCAATTGGATGGCAGCCTGCGGCGAGCCGGGTGAGGACGCCGATCTGTACGACACCGTGCGCGCGGTGGGCGCCGAATTGTGTTCTGAACTCGGCATCACGATTCCCGTCGGCAAGGATTCGCTCTCGATGCGTACCCGCTGGAGCGATGCGCACGGCGAGCACAGCGTCGTGTCGCCGGTGTCTTTGGTCATCTCCGCCTTTGCCCCGGTCGGTGATGCGCGTGCAACCCTGACGCCCGAACTGCGCCGGCATAGGAGCACACGTTTGCTGCTCATCGATCTGGGTCGCGGACAGAATCGACTGGGCGGCTCCTGCTGGGCACAAGTGCACGAATTGAACGGCGGAGTGGCGCCGGATCTGGATGAGCCGCAGCTACTGCGCGCGTATGTCGCCGCGTTGCGCGAGATCAAAGATCTGGATCTGGCGCTGGCCTATCACGATCGCTCCGACGGTGGCTTGCTGATCACTCTGCTGGAAATGGCCTTCGCTGCACATTGCGGGCTGGATATCGATCTGGGCCGTACCGACGATGTGATCGCGAACTGTTTTGCCGAGGAACTCGGCGCTGTCATTCAGACGCCGCTCGACCAGGTACCCATGGTGTTCGAGATACTCGAGCGTCTCGGACTGCGCGATTGCTGCCGCGATGTCGGCACGCTGCGCGACGATCAGACCATCAGCATTCGGGCCAATCGCTCGCCCTTGTACACGGGCTCGCGTATCGACCTGCAGCGGATGTGGAGCGAGACCTCCTTCCGCATTCAGGAGTTGCGCGATAACCCGCAATGCGCCTTACAGGAGTTCGATCGAATTCTGGATGCAGAGGACCCGGGTCTGCATGCAACGCTGGCTTTTGACGTCAACGAGGATGTCGCCGCGCCGTACCTCTCGAGTGGGGCGCGTCCGGCCATCGCCATCACGCGCGAGCAGGGCGTGAACAGTCAGGTCGAAATGGCAGCGGTATTTACGCGCGCCGGATTTGATGCCTACGATGTGCACATGACCGACATCCTGAGCGGCCGTGTGTCACTGTCGCGCTTTGCGGGTGTCGTCGCCTGCGGCGGATTTTCATTCGGTGACGTGCTCGGCGCGGGCGAGGGCTGGGCGAAGTCCATTCTTTTCAATTCGCGATTGCGCGATGAATTCAGCGCCTTTTTCGAACGCAACTCGACTTTCACGCTCGGCGTGTGCAACGGCTGTCAGATGCTGGCGGCGTTGAAGGAACTGATTCCCGGCGCTGAGAACTGGCCGCAATTCGTCACCAATGCATCGGAACGCTACGAAGCGCGGCTTGGCCTGGTGGAGGTGCCGCGTTCACGCTCGGTGTTGATGGCCGGCATGCACGGTTCGGTTCTGCCCATCGTCGTTGCGCATGGCGAAGGCCGCGCCGATACGGGCCGCGACGAGGCGCGCAAGTTGAGCCAGCTCGGACTCACCAGCCTGCGGTTTGTGGATCATCGTGGCGCGGCCACCGAGCAGTATCCGCAGAATCCCAACGGCTCGCCGCTGGGTCTTGCCGGGTTGACCAGCATGGACGGCCGCGTGACCTCGCTCATGCCGCATCCAGAGCGAGTCTATCGAAGCGTTCAGAATTCCTGGCGTTCGCCCGAGTGGGGAGAAGACGGCGGCTGGATGCGGATGTTCCGCAACGCCCGGGTTTTCGTGGGCTAAAGATAGCCAGCAGGATGCATGAACCGCGCAACTGTCAGACGGAGCCCTTGATCGCCGGCAAAACTACTTCCGGCGATCAAGGGCTCCGTCTGAGCTTACGCAACCATTCATGAATTCTGCCGGCCAAATTTAGCTGATGGCCTTGCCGACTTGCGCCGGCGTCAGCGGCGTCAGGAAGCGCCGCACGGTCATGGCCTGCTGCAGGCGGCTCTTGCGCACGAAGGTCTGATAGAGCAGGTCCTTCATGACCTCGAGCAGAATGCCGGCGCTTTGTGAATCCACCTGCGGCTGATGCGTCCACGGATCGGTGTCGCTGCCGAAGATCACGGCGCGCAGCACGCCGAAGGTTTCATCGTCGAGTTCTGCGAGCAGACGGATGTCCTGCAGCGTGTCGAACAATTCGAGTTTGCCGAGTTCGCCCAGTTCATGGAACAGCGACTGCGCGGTGCGCCGGCACATGGCAGCAAAGGCATTCAGGCAACCCACGGCGTAACATTGCAGGCCTTCCTTGAACAGGTTTTCGGTCTGTTCGGGCAGATAGGTCAGCGGAAAACTTTCGCGTGCACGTTCGACTTCGTGGAAATTGTTGCCTAGTTCGACGCGCAGTTCGGTATAGGTCTTGACCGGGAATTTCAGGAATACCGGTTCGCTGCACGCATCGCAGCGAAACACGATGCCGATCTGCTTGGGCTTGAGTCGCGACAGGGACTCGAACGTTGGCACGCCGGCCGCCGTCATATGCGACAGGGTCTGGCAATGCGGGCAGGTCAGGGCGATGCCCTGGTAGTCGGTGTGCAGTTCGTCGTGCGGATCGATGTAGATGGTCATGGGCGTTCGGGTCTCGTCAGCCGGTCAGCGGTTTGTAGCGGATGCGATGCGGTTGCGAGGCGGCATCGCCCTTGCGACGCTTGAAATCCTCGACGTAATCCTGGTAGTTGCCCTCGAACCATACCACCTGCGAGTCGCCTTCGAAAGCCAGAATATGGGTGGCGATGCGGTCCAGGAACCAGCGATCGTGGGAGATCACCACCGCGCAGCCGGGGAAGGCGAGCAAGGCCTCCTCCAGCGCGCGCAGGGTTTCGATGTCCAAGTCGTTCGTCGGTTCGTCCAGCAGCAACACATTGCCGCCGGACTTCAACACCTTGGCCAGATGCACGCGATTGCGTTCACCGCCGGACAGATCGCCGATCATCTGCTGTTGTTGCACTCCCTTGAAATTGAAGCGTCCGACATAGCCGCGCGACGAGGTTTCGTAATTGCCCACCTTGATCAGATCCAGACCGTTGGAAATTTCCTGCCACACGGTGTTCTTGTCGTTCAGGGACTGGCGCGACTGGTCGACATAGGCCAGTTTCACCGAGGGTCCCAGGCGGATTTCGCCTGAATCGGCCGTTTCCATCCCGGCAAGCATGCGGAACAGCGTCGTCTTGCCGGCGCCGTTCGGACCGATGATGCCGACGATGCCGCCTGCGGGCAGACTGAAGTTCAGCGAGTCGATCAGCAAGCGATCCCCGAAGGCCTTGCGCAGATCGCGCGCTTCGATCACGAGGTCCCCCAGGCGATCGCCCGGCGGAATGTAGATTTCATTCGTCTCGTTACGCTTCTGGAATTCCTGCGAGGCCAATTCTTCGTAGCGCTGCAGACGGGCCTTTGATTTGGCCTGACGTGCCTTGGGGTTGGTGCGCACCCATTCCAGTTCGCGTTTCAAGGTCTTGGCGAGTGCGTCCTGTTGCCGCTGTTCCTGCGACAGACGCTGCTCCTTCTGCTCGAGCCAGGAGGAATAGTTGCCTTCCCAGGGAATACCGTGACCGCGGTCCAATTCCAGAATCCACTTGGCGACATTGTCGAGGAAGTAACGATCGTGAGTGACGGCCACCACCGTGCTCGGGTATTCCTCCAGAAAACGTTCCAGCCAGGTGACGGACTCGGCGTCGAGATGGTTGGTCGGTTCGTCCATCAGCAACATGTCCGGCTTCGACAGCAGCAGCCGGCACAGCGCAACGCGGCGCTTCTCACCACCCGACAGTTTGCCCACCACGGCATCCCAGGGCGGCAGCCGCAGGGCGTCGGCAGCGATTTCCAATTTGCGTTCCAGTTCCCAACCGCCGACTGCATCGATCTTGTCCTGCAGCTTGGCCTGTTCCTCCATGAGTTTGTTCATCTGCTCATCGGTCATTTCTTCGGCGAATTTGTCGCTGACGGCGTTGAAGCGGTCGATCAGGCTCTGCACCTCGATGACGCCTTCGCCAACCACCTCGCGCACTGTCTTGGATTCATCGAGCACGGGTTCCTGCGGCAGATAACCGACCTTGATGCCGGGCTGGGGCCGGGCCTCGCCCTCGATGTCCTTGTCCATGCCGGACATGATCTTCAACAGCGTCGACTTGCCGGAGCCGTTCAGACCGAGCACGCCGATCTTGGCGCCCGGATAAAAACTCAAACTGATGTCGCGCAAGATGATGCGCTTGGGGGGCACGACTTTGCCCACCCGGTTCATCGTATATATGAACTGAGCCATGTGAATAACCTGACATCGGGGCCACGAAGGGAAGGGCGGAGATTATCCGGCAGTTGCGCGGGCTTGTCACGGCGTGTGCTGTGCTAGTCTTGTATTCATGGTCAATTCCGTCGCTGTCGTCACTGGAAAGGACATTGCCCGCTATGGCTTCGGCCACGGTCATCCGTTCGGGCCCGACCGGCACGATCATTTCGTCAATGAATTGAAGCAGGAAGCCTTGAGCGAACGCGTGTCGCATCTTGCGCCGCGCTCGGCCACGCTTCCGGAACTGCTCAGTTTTCATACACCCAACTACGTGGATCTGGTCGCGCGCAAGTCGGTGAGCGGCGAAGGCTTTCTGGATGGCGGCGATACGCCGGCGTTTCGCGGGGTTTTTGAGGCCGCCAGTTCCGTGGTCGGCGCCACGCTGGTCGCGGTGGAATCCATCATGAGCGGCTCGGCGCGACGCGCCTTCGTGCCCATCGCCGGACTGCATCACGCCAGTCGCGCCGGCGCTGCCGGATTCTGTGTATTTAACGATTGCGGCGTGGCCATCGAGCAACTGCGTGCCCGCCATGGCTTGCGTCGAGTCGCGTACGTGGACATCGACGCGCATCATGGCGATGGGGTGTTCTATGCGTTTGAAAGCGACCCCGACGTTCCCTTTGCCGACATCCACGAGGATGGTCGCTCGCTGTATCCGGGCACCGGCGCGGAAACCGAGACCGGCAAGGGCGCGGCCACCGGCACCAAACTGAATCTACCGCTGAATGCCGGCGACGGCGATGCGCAGTTCCACGAAGCGTGGCAGCGTGTGGAAACGTATCTGCAGGAATTCCCGTCCGAATTCATCATTTTACAATGCGGCGCCGACAGTCTTGCGGGCGACCCGATTACGCATTTGCAATTCACCGAAGGCGCGCATGCACATGCGGCGGCGCGTCTGTGCGCCATTGCCGATGCTCAGGGTCACGGGCGGGTCCTGGGGCTGGGCGGAGGGGGCTATAACCGTCGCAATCTGGCGCGTGCCTGGACGCGGGTGGTGCGTTCCTTCGTCGAAAGCTGACGTGCGCGTAGTTGCCGCGCACTGACCCGAAGGTTGCGTGTTTCGGCTACAATTTACCGCTTTGCCCCCTCGCGGAGATTTGCTCATGTTCAGCGCGCAGATGACCATTGCCGGCTTCGATCCAGAACTTGCCGCATCGATTGCCCAGGAGCGTCGTCGTCAGGAAGATCACATCGAACTCATCGCCTCGGAAAACTATGCCAGCCCGCGCGTTCTCGAGGCACAAGGGTCGGTACTCACCAACAAGTACGCTGAAGGGTATCCGGGCAAACGCTATTACGGCGGTTGCGAATACGTCGACATCGCCGAGAAGCTGGCCATCGACCGTGCCAAGCAATTGTTCGGCGCCGCTTATGCGAACGTGCAACCTCACTCCGGTTCGCAGGCCAATGCCGCGGCGTATCTGGCGCTGATCAATCCGGGCGACACGATTTTAGGGATGAGTCTGGATCACGGTGGACACTTGACGCATGGCGCCAAGGTCAATTTTTCCGGCAAGGTCTTCAAGGCATTTCAGTACGGTCTCAAGGCCGACACCGGCCAGATCGACTACGACCAGGTCGAGAAGCTGGCGCATGAGCACAAGCCCCGGCTGGTGATCGCCGGGTTCTCCGCGTATTCACGCCACATCGACTGGGCGCGCTTTCGCGCCATCGCCGATGCCGTCGGCGCCTACTTTCTGGTCGACATGGCGCATGTCGCGGGTTTGGTCGCCACCGGTCATTACCCGAATCCCGTGCCGTTCGCGGACGTGGTCACCTCGACGACGCACAAGACGCTGCGCGGCCCGCGCGGTGGTCTGATCCTGGCAAAGCCCAATGATGAAATTCACAAGAAGCTCAACTCGCTGGTGTTTCCGGGCACGCAAGGCGGACCGCTCATGCATGTCATCGCCGCCAAGGCGGTGGCCTTCCTCGAGGCGCTGCAGCCTGAATTCAAAGCCTATTCGGGACAGGTGCTGACGAACGCGCGCGCCATGACGAAGGTTCTGCAGGAGCGCGGCTACAAGATCGTCTCCGGCGGCACCGACAATCATCTGTTCCTGCTTGATCTGATCGACAAGAACGTCACCGGCAAGGATGCGGACGCCGCATTGGGCCGCGCGCATATCACCGTCAACAAGAATGCGGTGCCCAACGACCCGCGGCCACCAGCGATTTCCAGCGGATTGCGCATCGGCACGCCGGCCATGACCACGCGCGGATTCAAGGAGACCGAAGCCACTCAGCTCTCGCATTGGATCGCCGATCTGCTGGACAACCCGGGCGACGAATCCGTGCATGCACGCGTCACGGGCGAGGTCGTCGCACTGTGCAAGCGCTTCCCGGTGTATGGATGAGGGCATGCTGAACGCGCGCCGCCTGCGTAAAGGCAGTTCGCGCAACGGCAGCACCTTCACCGCCTCGCGATGCATTGCCCCTTTTGCAATCATGCCGACACCAAGGTGATTGATTCACGGCTGGCCGGCGAGGGCCGCCAGATCCGTCGGCGGCGTGAATGTCTGCAATGCGCGGAGCGCTTCACCACCTTCGAGGTGGCTGAGTTGTTGCTGCCCGCCGTCGTCAAGAGCGATCAAAGCCGCGAACCTTTCGATGAGCACAAATTGCGCCTGGGTCTGCAGAAGGCGCTGGAGAAGCGACCCGTCAGCAGCGAAGCGATCGAGCAGGCCGTGGGGCGGATCTGTCATCACCTGCGCAGCCTCGGCGAGCGTGAGGTGTCCTCGCGCATGGTGGGGGAAATGGTGATGGACGAATTGCGGCAGCTTGACGAAGTGGCCTACGTTCGCTTCGCATCGGTGTACCGCAGTTTTCAGGACGTCGAAGCCTTTCGCACCGAGATCGATCAATTGCGCCATCAACGCCGTCGCCGCGAACCCAGCAAGGCGCAGCTGACGTTGCTGCCGGGCGATGCCAAGGACGAGAGCAAGAAATGAGCTCCAGCGCGGCGGACACGGATGTGTTGCATCTGGCTCGCGCGCTGCAATTGGCGGAGCGCGGCTTGTACACGACCGACCCGAATCCGCGCGTCGGTTGCGTACTGGCGAAGGGCGAGCGGATCGTGGGCGAGGGCTGGCACGAACGCGCCGGCGGACCGCATGCGGAAGTGCAGGCACTGCGCGCAGCCGGCTCGCAGGCAGCCGGTTCTACCGCTTATGTCACGCTGGAGCCCTGCAGCCATGTCGGGCGCACGCCGCCGTGTGCCGATGCATTGATTGCCGCGGGTATCACGCGTGTGGTCGCCTGCGTCGCAGATCCCAGCCCCAAAGTGAATGGCGCTGGGTTTGCGCGCCTTCGAGATGCCGGCATCGAGGTGAGCTGCGGGTTGTTGGAACGTGAGGCACGCGCACTGAACCCCGGCTTCTTTGCGCGATTCGAAAAGCGCCGACCGTTCGTACGATTGAAACTGGCGATGAGTGTCGATGGGCGGACGGCGCTGCACAATGGACAAAGCCAGTGGATCACTGGCGAGGCGGCACGCACTGACGTGCAGCGATTTCGAGCGCGCAGTTCCGCCATCCTGACCGGTGCAGGTACGGTGCGGACGGACGACCCGCAACTCAACGTGCGCTTGAACTATGGCGCCTGGGTGCGCCAGCCGTTGCGCGTGGTACTGGATGCGCGGCTGTCGCTGGCGCCGGACGCCAGCGTGTTTGCCGGCGGGGACTGCCTGGTGTTCGCCGCCAACGGCGGAGAGCCGCGGCCTGATTTTCCTGCTGAGATAGCGCGAGTGCCTGACGTCGACGGCGCATTGAATCTGCCGGCGGTTTTGGACGCACTCGCCGCTCGCGAGATCAACGAAGTGCTGGTGGAGTGCGGCGCGCGGTTGGCGGCGTCGTTTTTGCAGCAGGGTCTGGTGGATGAATGGATACTGTATATGGCGCCCGTGCTGTTCGGCAGCGACGGTCGGGCGTTGATCGCACTGCAAGGCTTGCCCGATATCGCCTCCGCGCCCCGATTCACGTATGCGGATGTACGCCAGATCGGCGAGGATCTGCGGGTCATTCTGCAACCGAAGCAAGCATAACCATGTTCACCGGCATCATTCAGGGTTTGGGTCGCATTGACGCCGTCGAGCCCCGCGGCGGCGATCTGCGTTTGCGTGTTCAGGCGCAGGGGCTGGACCTGTCGCGCGCCGCCATCGGCGACAGCATCAGCGTGCAAGGCGTATGCCTCACGGCGACGCGCATCGAAGGCGGATGCTTCGATGTCGACGTGTCGCGCGAAACGCTGGACAAGACCACGCTGAACAGCCTCCGCGTCGACGACCGCGTCAACCTCGAGCCGGCGCTGCGTGCCGGCGATCCTCTGGGCGGCCATCTGGTGAGCGGTCATGTGGATGCGGTGGGAACATTGACGGCCGCGCGCGAAGATGCGCGCTCCTGGCGGATGGAGTTCGAAGTGCCGGCCGAACTTGCGCGGTTCGTGGCGCCGAAAGGCTCCATTTGTCTCGACGGCGTGAGCTTGACGGTGAACGAGGCGCGCGGCGCGCGCTTCGATGTGAACATCATTCCGCACACCTTTACAGTGACCTCGCTGGGCGAACGGCGGGTCGGCGATGCCGTCAATGTCGAGATCGATCTGATCGCGCGATATATAGATCGGCTTTTGCCGCCTTTCGCCAACTTTCGCAAGGAATGAATGCCGGTCTGTGATTTGCGGCATTTGAGGCGCTCTGACGTTCGCCGGGTTTCGCTCGCATTCACCAATAATTGACGGTATCTTTGACGGTA
>JANMXI010000108.1:0-1876 GCA_031394735.1 Pseudomonadota bacterium
TCGCCATATGTCGGCGGCGACACCGCCGATGGCCTCTTGCTCGTCCCGCTGCCCATCTCCCGCTCCGTTGCTCATCGCTGCAACAGCGCAGTCTGCCCAAAGTCGGCCGCCAACGTCAGAAGTCGTTCATGGGGCGCTTACTGTCGAGGATCTTGTTGCGCGGCAGGCCCAGAATGTAGTCGCAGCGCAAGCGACGCAGCAAATTCAATACTTCCGGCGCGCAGTAGTGCCCGTCACCTCGGATCAAGATGCGCACTTTCGGCCAGCGGTCGCGGATGCGGCGGATGACATGCCAGAGCACGCGCGCGATCTCTTTGCCGGACGGGCGCTTGCCCTCGCGCAAGATCATGGCGACCGGCTTGCCGGAGTTGGCCTCGAAGATGAGGATCGGCTGAAAACAATGTCCGCCAGCGTGCGAATTGAACAGCGCCATTTGCTGGCCGCCGTGGACGAGATCGTCCGTGTCGTCGATGTCGAGCACGATGTCTTTCGGCGCCGCCGCGTAGCTGTCGAGGAACAGATCGATCAGCTCGCAGCCGATGGCGTAGAGCGCCATGGCATCGGGCGCGTTCTCCAGCCGCGAGAGCGTCGGCTGGCTCATCAGGTCAACGCCGGTCTCGGGCGCGCGATCACAGGCGATCTTGAACGCAGGGTCGGACTTGAGCGTATCGATGTCGTCGCAATCCTCATGCCCCGCTGCGATCATCATCGCGCGCGCGAGCACCATGTCGGCGTGCGTGTGCGTGATCAGCAGCGGATTGCGCGCGTCGGGGATGTGCTTGGCGATGCGGGCTGCGATGTCGAGCTTGCGCGCGACCTCGCGCAGCACGATCAACCCGCCGTTCGAAGTCAGGCTTCCAGCGTCGCGCGTGACTGTGAGCGACTTGCCTGCCAGCGGTGACAGGCCCGGGAGAAACGGCGTAGAGATGGTCATGACGGCGGCGAATCCGGCGGACGACGCGCACGCTTCTGCTTCGACACCAGAATCTTACGCGCAACCAACGACTTCGTCGCCGTCCATCGAGTCACATGGTGATGTGTGGTGAATAAAATGGGCTAGTCTGCGGTTGGGGCTTGAAGGGCGTTGTCCGCACTACTTGCGTCTACCCGGTCAAGTCGCCGCCTACACGTTCTTCTGCTGTTGATCGACGTCGCGAGGATCTGAGTACTTTCCGATCCTAGCCAAAACCGTCCAATCGCTCGATTATAGCATGGCGGAAAACTCGCCTTTGGCGGAGGACGCGGACGGTCAAACTAAGGTCCACCCCGATATCCGCTCGTCCATCTTTCAGGAGATAGTCATGGCTGACTTGGTCGCGGATCACAAAACGTCAAGCATGGAACTTGTTAAATCTGGTGCCGGTTTTCTTTGGATGGCCGCGGGGTGGATTGCTCCGTTTGCGGTAATGGGCATCGCTTACATGTTTCCTGAACTGCGCACGCCCGTATCGACTACCATCCCAGAGAATCTGTTCCGCGGTCTCTTCGTATCGCTTGTGGCGGGCGGGGCCTGGGTGGCCATGGATTGGATTGTCGCATCGTACCGAAATACTCAGGTCGCTCAACTGCAGTCCGATGCAGTTTATGACATCATTGTGTTTGCGCTACTCGCTGCGTTGTGCGGTTGGATGTACGGGCGTGGCACTCTGGCGTGGTGGCTCGTGATTCCATTGGGCGCCTCGTTTCTCGCCACAACAGTCTCGGTGGTCATGGGGATCAACAACGCGTCGCAGAAGCCAAGCCTCTCGGCTCGTGGTAGCTCCTGAACGAGCGTCGGTGGTCGCGCTCGTCATGCAGCTGGTAGGGGTCGGTCTTCCGTGGCAGGATGTTGGCCAAGTCAATGGCCCTTGACCCCGGAGGAGACCTCATGTCCAGC
>JANMXI010000109.1:0-1581 GCA_031394735.1 Pseudomonadota bacterium
CCAGCGGATCGCGGTCGAGGGCGCTACGCCAAACCGGGCCGCTGCCGAACGGCAACTCATCCCGTCATCAATCGCCGCCAGAAGACGCCTGCGCAAATCCATCGATAGAGCTTGGCCCATCCATACCGGCCTCCTTCACCAGCACGGATTCTGAATCAGAAATCACGCCCGGTGGGAATCCCTCAACGATTCATTACGGTCGAAAACCGCTCTAGATCGACAGAAATTATTCCGAAAATTTATAGATCAGCGCATGGTAAATACTCAACTAGAGATGTTCAACTGCTGCCAAGATCTGCTAAGGTAACTCCATCGTTGGAAGTAGTCACCGGCGGTCGTTAGCCCACTCTGGTCCCAGCGAGCCTTGTCGCACGGCTTCTGCGATCCGGGCTTCAGCGGGAGCGGTGAAGGGAGTGGTACGGAGAGCAACATTTGTAATCCGACCGATGATTTCACGTCGGAAAACCACCAGATCGCGCCATTCCTGCATTGTGGGATCGCCGCGCGAGATCACGAAATCTAAGTATCTCAGGGGAGAATCGCCGAACTGGCTGTTGCGCGAAGGATCAGCGCCCCGTTCCACCAGCCAACGTGCCATCGCAATGTGTTGTCCTTTGGTGACGTAGGAAAGCAGGGTCTCGCCGGTGTCGGTCGCTGCATTGACGTCACCTCCATGGGCCAACGCATACTCAAGGCCCTGCCAGTGAGCATAGTCTACGAAGTAGAAAAGATAGGGCTTTCCACCCAGCTTGCTGTTGAAGTCGAGCCCGGTCTGGGCGAAAGCGGCAATCGCTTCGGTACGCGGCGGATTGAAGTGGCGATTGATCGCCAAGACTGCCGGCGAACCAGCGCCTTCAATCTCGTGAAACGGATCGGCCCCGGCCTCGACCAACGCAGTGATGGCCGGTTGGTCGGCACGAATCGCGGCGAGTGCCAGCAACGTCATGTCAGAAGCGCCCGGCACATCGGGTTTGATATGGCATTCGCTCAATAGTGCGGCCACGCGCTCCGCATCACCACGGTGTGCTTCCCCATATATGCGGAGCTGACAGCCAGAGAAATAGTGTTCGGGATTCAGATTGATGGACATGTCATGGCATCCGTTCATAAGCAGTGTGGCCAGTATAAGTCCGGGCATCAAGGGCCGCCACGGGACCGTGTGCTGGCGCACAGGGTCAAAGCCTTGCTGTAGTGGAATTGGCATGGCCGCCCGGCGGCGTAGGCATTTGCCAGGATGGCACCGGAGGCGTACCGCCGAGATAATCTTTGAGGGCCTGTTCATCGGCGTGCTTGTCGCGCTCTAGCGCCTCGATCACCTGCAGCATCGAATGCGGTTCTGTATCGGACATTTCGCCACCAGGGCCGGTGTGCATCGGCGCAATCGGCGCCAACTCGCGCGCGGCGCCGGTGGTGACCGGCTGCTGCATAAAGTGGTTGACCACCGGCATTTCGTGCTGGCCGTAGTACAATGGGTCTGTCGCTTTTTTTGCCACGTTGCCTGCGGCATCGCGCTCGATCACCGTAGGTCACAGACCCATAAAGAGGATTCCCAATGCGCGTAAGTTCTGATTCAGTGTTCCG
>JANMXI010000110.1:0-9961 GCA_031394735.1 Pseudomonadota bacterium
CCGAGTTGAAAGTCCGTGAGTGCGAGCGGCGAGTTCTTCAGGCTTTGAGCGAGCGCCGAAACCAGATAGCGATCCAGATAGTTGAACAGGTTGATGAACGTCAACACTGCCAGGCCCCAGGTCGCGGAAGCGTGCAGGTGGCCGCTGTCAGCGGGTTCGACGTGGATCTTCATCTTTCGTTTCATCATCCTACGGTAAACCAGCGGGGATCGCGTTTCTAGCGCCGCCAGCGCACGCCGAGAATCGGCGTGATGGGCAGCCAATCCCGTGAACTCTCGATCAGGCTCGAGCGTCCGTCGGTGTTCTGCGCAATCTGATAACTGCGGCAGCACTCGTTGTCGGAATTGAACGCGTTCTTGACTTCCAAAGTGGCCTCGAAGCTGCCCACCGCCAAGGGCTTGGTCCAGCTGATGCGCAGGTCGAGCGAGCGAAAATGCTTCTGTTGTCCGCTGTTTCGGGGTGCCAGTGTCAATGCGACGCCGGACGGATCAGCCCACGAGGCGGCGGAGGCGATCAAGGGCGTGAACGGCCAGCCTGCATGCCAGTTCACGCTGCCCGAGAACTGCCAGGCGCCGCGCTTCCACAATGCGCCGGCCTGAATCGCGTGTGGCTGATTCCAGCTGCGCTGCACGTCGACACCGCCGATGCGGTCATAGGCCTGCGAATAGGTGTAGGACGCCCAGGCACTCAAGGGCCGCGTCCGATCCGACAGCACTGACAACTCGTAGCCGCGCATGTGCGCCGAATCGTTGCTGACGATCAGCCGGTCGACTTCGATTTCCGGCGTCAGCACCAGCAAGGAGAAGACATTCTCGTAGCTCGACATCGCGCTGTGTTCGCGCTTGTCATACGCCTCGAAGCGCAGCAATGCGCCGTTGGCGAAGCAGCGCTCCAGACTCAGATTCGCCTGCGTGGAGCGGCGCGCCATCGCCAGGTCAACGATGCCATCCGACACGTCGAGCCTGCTTAAGGCCTGCGGTTGCGAGTATTGTCCCCAGGCGAGCCGCAGCGTCGTGTCCGATGACAGTCGATGACGAAGGTTGATGCGAGTGTTCCATTGCGACCGTTCCTGCTCCGCCTGGAAGTGCTGACTGTCGCGACGCATACCCACTTCGACGATGGTGTCATCCGTGAACTGCCAGCGAGCTGCGCCGTACAATGCCAGCGTGTTGTAGCGTGCGCGCACGTCCAGATTGTGTTCGATATGCGGGGCGGGCTGGATGCCAGGGTAGAACGGGCGCTCGAAGTCGGCGCTGCTGTCGATCAGCGCATGGCTGCGTGCGTTCGAATATTCAGCACCGCTGCGCAGTGACAGATCGACGTGCGGCGTCCAACTTATTTCCTGTCGCAACGCAAAGAGGGAGGAATTGCGCAGTTCGTTCAAATGACCGGAATTGATTCCCGGCCGCGTGACCTGCGAGTCACGGCTCGCGTCCAGCGTCGCCAATGAGACCAAGGTTTCGCTGTGCAGCTCGGGTTGCCACTCGTGCTGGAGTTTCAGCCATGCGTAGCTGTCGCGATAATCCGCCTCTGCCACCTGCACAGGATCCTGTGTGGACAATGCGACGGAGTCGTCCAAGCCCAGCATGCCCGCCGTCAGTTCGGTTTTATCGTTCAGCGCCCAGGTCACACGCGCCGTCAGATCCTTGAAGTCCGGCTCGCCGATTTCCCGATCCAGGAGGCGCGCGACATGCGACAAGTTGCTGACGCGACCGCTCATCAGGATCGAACCGCGACCATTCGCGAAGGGTTTGCCGAACAGCAGGCTGGTGTTGAGCATCGACACCCCCACCTCGGCAATGAGCGCAGTCGGCCGTCGCGGAGCGACATCGACGACGCCGCCGATGCTGCCGCCAAATTCGACCGGAAATGCGCCGGTCCAATACGTCACCGAGTCTGTGACTGCGGGGTCGATGGCGCTGAACAGTCCCTGAAAGTTCTTCAGATGGAATGGGTCAATCAGCGTGACGCCGTCATAGCGAAAGGAGGTTTCGTCGTCGCGACCACCGCGGACATGTGTGCGGGCGGAATAGTCGCCGGCGGCGGCGCCGGGCAGTCGCTGCAATGACCGCGCCACATCTTCATTGGTACCGGGCATTTCTTCGATGCGTACCCGGTCCCTTTTGATCTGTGTAGTAACGCTGGTGCGCTCGACACCGTAGCGGCTCGTTTCCACGACGATTTCCTCTAGGCGCTGCGAGTTTCGGGCGGGACCTGCGGACGTGGGCGTCTCCGGCGGGCTGGTCGGCGCCGTGCGCGGCGTTGGGACGATGATCCAGCCACCGGCAGCCATTGCTTTCAATTCGAGGTGGTGCGGCAACAGTAGCGAGCGCAGCTGCTGCTCCACGGTCGAGCCCTGCGGTGCTGCCAACACACGCAGATCATCCGTGATGACCTGCGAGGAAAAGATCAGGCGTGTGCCGGCGTTTTGAAACTCACGCAGCGCCTGTATCAGCGAATCACCGACCTGCGTAGTGGCGGGAGCG
This sequence comes from Pseudomonadota bacterium, assembly GCA_031394735.1. Lineage (GTDB taxonomy): Bacteria > Pseudomonadota > Gammaproteobacteria > Steroidobacterales > Steroidobacteraceae > TMP-86. The sequence goes on from JANMXI010000110.1 coordinate 2,487, forward strand.
GTAGCTGGCGCAGCGGCGAGCGCAGCAGCAGGCGCTGGCAGGCACGCGAACGCCAACGCCAGCAGCAACGGGCGGCTCGACGGTGCGTGAACCTCAATCTTGCGTCGAGAATCGAGTTGCCAGCCACTCCGTGCCATCGGCGCCGAGCTTAGCACGCGCCGTCGCATGCATTGTCACGCGCAGATCGCCGTTCGGCAGGAGTTGGTACTCGAATTCTGTGGCCGCGATGACGGCCTTGAGCGCTTCCTGCGGCGACAGTCCCGCGATGCTGCCGCTCAATCTCGTGCGTTGCGCGGACGATTGCACCGCCGCTGACGCGTAGTCGATGCGCTGGCCGGTCTCGCGGCAGAACCACACCAGAAACTGTGCCAGCGACTGACCCTCGATGGGGAAATCCGGCGCAAGCTGACTGGTCCAGATCCACTCTTCGCCGAAGGGTTGGATGCCCTGGATGCGTGAGCGGCCGCTGGCGTCGACGTCGGCGGATTCGCGCGCGCCCAGCAATTGCTCACCGGTTGCCGTGGTCAGACGGACCTGCCCTTCGCGCACACTGACGGTCAAACGTTGCATGTCCACCCGGGCCTGGAATTGCGTCCCCAAGTGCTCGATCGTCGCCAGCGGCGTTTTCAGCCGCAGCTCGCGCGCGACCGTCTCGTGAAGCCCAAAGTCCAGATAGATCCGGCCGCGTTGCAATTCGAGACTGTCAGTGGTGGTCAGCAACACGATGCTGTCGGGTCCAATCCGCACCGAGGTGCCGCCGACGGCCAGCAGGGCGAGGCCGTCAGCGCCGGTTTGAACCCGTGTGCCGGCAGGCACGCTGTTGCCACCCAGCGCGGGCGAGGCGCTGCCCGGTGAGCGAATATCCACCGATCCACGCGAGGCGAGAAAGATACCCACGGGCGAGGCGGCACTGCGTTGCAATTGCAAGTGTACGGCCAGCGACAGACCCGCGCATACCAGCACCGCGGCGGCGACCTGCAAGGAGCGGCGCCATCGGTGGGTACGCTTGTGACGTTCGACTTCGATCCGCCAAGACTGTTCGACGGTGCGGCGAACGCTGGCGGCGATATCGTCCGGGGCGTCGGGTCTGGCGCCGGCATTGGCCAGCGAACTGGCGATGGGATCCCGGTCGTCGTTGCTCATGACTTCGTGCCGCCCGCATCAGTCGCGGCACGCTCCTTCAGTTGGCCGATGCCGTCGGTCAAGGTGTCGTGCGCTTCCCGGAACGCCTTGCGTGCCCGCGCCAGCAGGGACTGAACCGAAATGGCGGTCACGCCCAGTCGCTGCGCAATATGTTCGACGGGAAGTTCCTCGACGTACTTCATCTCCAGCACGCGTGCGTACCGTTCGGGGAGATAATCCAGCGCTGCATGCACCAGTTCGCGGCCTTCTTCGCGCTGCATGACCTCCTCGGGTTCCGATTCACTGGCCCATTGCAGCGATTCCAATGCGGCGCGCACGGACGGATCGTTTTCCAGCGCGACCAAGGTGCGCGACTGCGCCTGCTGGCGCGCGAGCTGGTCCGAACATTCATGGCGCGCGATCTGACAGAGCCAGGTGAACAGCGAAGCCTCGCCGCGATAGGAAGACAGGTTGCGCAGCCCTTTGAGCAACGCGGATTGCACGACATCACGGGCGGTTTCCACATCGCGATTGGTGCGGCGAAGAATGAATCGGAACAGACGCGGAAAGTAGTCGTCGAAGAACTGGTTGAATGTGGCGGCATCGCCTGCGATCAGGTTGCGTACCAGCATCAGGTCCTCGTCATGCACGCGCTCGACCCTCACGGCCCCGGGCGGGGCGCGCGCTGTCGCGAGTCGCGTCCGTAATAGTTGGGATAGTCGGCATCCAGGCCCTTGAAGCGGCGATGGATCCACAGGTACTGGTCGGGAATGCGGCGAATGTGTGCCTCGATCAGCGCATGGAAGCGGGCCACATCCTCGATCGGATCTTTGCCTGGATAGTCTTCGAGGGGCGCGCTGATGGTGACCCTGTAACGCCCGTTGGGCAGCCGTTCCGGAAGATAGGTCAGTACTTTGGCGCCCGTCATCTTGGCCAATCGCGACGTGGCCGTGGTGCTCGCGGCGGGTATGCCGAAGAAGGGCACCATTGCGGCACCTTTGTTCCGATAGCTTTGATCCGGCGCATACCAGACGACCTCGTTGGCACGCAGCGCACTGATCAGAGTCCGGATCGCATCGTAGGGGATGGCGCGGCGTGCATGTCGTGCGGTGTTATTCAGCAAGAAGCGCGACAGCAGCTGGTTCTTGGTCGGCCGGTACAGGACATTCAACGGCGTCAGGGACCCGAGAATCCGCGTTGCGATTTCGATGGTGGTGAAATGAGCGCCGACCATGATGGCGCCGCGACCGCTTGCCAGCGCATCGGCGATATGTTCCCGGCCGACGACTTCGGTCATCGCCGCGATGCGCGCATCCGATGCCCACCAGGTGTTGGCGGTCTCACAGATCGCGATGCCGATGCTCTCGAACTGCCGCTTCAGCAATTCACGGCGCTGTTCGTCGTTCAATTCGGGAAAGCACAGGTCGATGTTTCGCTGCGCGATGCGCACGTACGAAAACGGCAGCCGACGCACCAGCGAGCCCAGCGCACAGCCAAAGCGCTGCTGGGCGCGGTTGGGAAGCCGGCTCATCATCCACATGGCCCCCAGACCCAGCCAGGTATGCCAGTAGCGAGGCGCGCAAAACTGCCACAGGGATTCCGTATTCGCCTTCTGGCGGCTTGGCATCGAGAAAGGGCCCCTGATTGCAAGGCAGTTCGTCATGAAGAATTGGACGCAGGATACCCTGCTTGTCAATCGCCAATAATGACAAATCCGCGGGTTTTGACCTGCCGTGCCGGCAGATGCGCCGCGCTGCGATTGAAATGCCACACATCGGCCGTCCAACCGCGGCATGCAAATACTGGTACACACTGACAGCCCGCAGTGGGGAGCCGCGCTGTGCGACGCATTGCGCGCCGATGGCTTCGCCTCCATCGTGCTGGGTGGTGCCTCGCCGCCGCCGGACCGGGCGGCGCTCGAGCCAGTGTGCGCGATGATCATCGACGATTCGACCGCTCCGGAAGATTGTGTGGGCCTGTGTGCCCGCATTCGCAACGAATTGCAGCTCGATACACCGATCATCGCGATCGGTGCGGAGGATTCCTTAAGCCGTAAACTCAGCGTCTTTGCGGCCGGGTGTGACGACTATCTGGTGCGGCCGTTTCATCAGGATGAACTGCTTGCGCGCCTGCGCTCGATCTGGCGTCGCCAGCAAAAGTCCTCCCCGCCACCTGCCGTATTGCAGGTTGCCGACCTCGAACATGATCCGGGGACCTGCGAAACGCGCCGTTCGGGCCGGGACATCAAACTCGGGCCGATCAGTCGCAAGCTGCTTCACTTGCTGCTGCGTGAGTCACCGCGGGTCGTGACCCGGGAGCGGCTGGAGTTTGAAATCTGGGGCGACGCCAAGCCGGAGCGCGACTTGCTGCGGTCGCACATTTCCATGCTGCGAAAGGCAGTGGATGAGCCGCATTCGGTCAGATTGATTCAGACGGTTCACGGCACGGGGTTCCGGCTGGTTGGCTGATGGGTGGACAGAGGAGCTAAATAGTTTCGCCGAATATATTTCAGTGTTAAATTATATTTCACTGAAGTATTGGCGGATGACATGCTCAAGTCGCAGATCGAACGGGTCGAGTTAGGCCTACAGCGGGTCAAGGCCCATCTGCCGGCACTGCCCATCGAAGAAATCCTGTTAAGTCGTTTAATCGTCATACTAGGTCGTCATATTTCAGCGACTTATGATAGATTGTTAAGGCCACATGGATTAACTGAGAGCGACTTCCGAGTCCTTGCCGCCTTGTTTTCACAGGTGGATGGCAGGGCATCTCCCGGCGATCTGTGCGCCTCCATCGCGCACAGTCCAGCCAACATGACTCGCATCAGTGATGCGCTGGTCGAGCGCGGGTTGATCACGCGCGTCTCGAGTGAGCAGGACCGGCGTCGGATGGTGTTGCAAATCACGCCGAAAGGAACCGCGCTCCTGCATGAGTTCCTGCCCGTCACCTCAGGCCTAGCGCGTGCTGCCTGTGCCTGTCTGTCGCAAGAGGAGATGCGCCATGTCACTGCGCAGCTCAAGCGCATGGCGGGCGCGTTCGATGCAGCCGACTCCGACCCGGAAACGGAAGACGAATCATGAGGCGCCAAAACTGCCAGTTACTGGGGATGACCTTGTTGGCGGCGTGCGCAGCGGCATGCGCATGGGTGCCGCACAAGCAGGCCCCGGTGCAACTCAACACCATGGCGCCGCTGGCCGGGTTGGACCTCGGGACCCATGGCGGCGCGATGTGGCCCGATGCGAAATGGTGGCAGCACTACTCGGACCCCACTTTGAATCAGATCGTCGATCTGGGGCTGGCCACGGCGCCATCGTTGAGCAATGCCCGCGCGCGCTTCGACACGGCGCGCGCGTCGGTGGGCGAGGCCGGCGCCAATGTCGGTGCGCGAGTCGATCTGGACGCGAGTTACACGCGCCAGCGATTGAGTGACAACGGCTTGTTTCCGCCCGCGTTGCTGGGGTTCCACTGGTATGACGAAGCGGACCTGGGGTTGAAGACGAGCTATACCTTCGATTGGTGGGGCAAACAGCATGCAGCCATCGAATCGGCAGTAGATGCGGCGCGTGCCCGCGAAGCGGAAGGACTCGCGGCGCATCTGGCGCTGGTCAGTTCGATCGTTGACACCTATTTTGGCTGGCAGTTGGATCAGTCGCGCCTGCAGGTGGCGCGGCAGAGGGTGGTGAGCGCCGAGCGGCAGGAAGCCATCGCCGCGGCGCGAATCACTGCGGAACTCGAGTCTCCGGACAGCCTCAACGACGTGCATGCACTGGCCGGTGCGGCGCGCGAACAAGTGGCGGTCCTGGAGGGCTCGGCACGACTACGGATCGTCGCGCTGGCCGCGTTGGTCGGCGTTCCGGCCGCGCAATTACCCGTGCTGACGCCCCAGCCGTTGCCGTCGATTGCGGCGGAATTGCCCGATGATGTGGGGATCGATTTGTTGGCGCGTCGGCCTGACATCGTTGCCAGCCGCTGGCGGGTCGAGTCCGCGGAAAAATCGCTGGCTGTGGCGCGTTCTGATTTTTATCCCGATGTCAGCCTGAGGGCGCTTGCCGGTGTTCAGAGTTTGAAACTCGGCAAGCTGCTGGAGGTTGGCAGCGGCGTGCCCCTGGTGAGCGCGGCGGTGCATCTGCCCGTGTTCGATGCGGGACGTCTGTCGGCGCGCTACGGGTTCTCGCGCGCGCAATTGCAAAGCGCGATCGCCGACTATGACGACGCCGTCAACAGCGCGGCTCGGGACGTGGCGACGCAAGCCTCCAACCGCCAGCAACTACTGGCCCAGCAGCGCGAGCGGAATTTCGCCTTGATGTCGGCGCAAAGCACGCGCAGGGCTGCGCAGGCGCGGGTCCGGGCCGGCGTTACCGATCTGCGGCCGCAGCTCAACGCCGAACAAAATGAACTGTCGCAAGTGGATGCTCTGCTGCAATTGCAAGGTGCAGCGTTGTCGGTGGACATCGCCTTGCAGCGCGCACTCGGCGGCGGCTACGGCGCAGATGCCCGACTTTCCTCGAACACACAGAAGATGCCATGAACGCAATCGCAGACAATCAATCGACGCCGGCAACCAACGGCAACCGCAGCAAGATCCTGTGGATCATCGCCGCCGTCTTCGTCGTGCTCGGCGCGCTGTGGTGGGTGTGGTGGCTGCTGGTGCTGTCGGTGCGGGAAAGCACCGACGACGCCTATGTCGACGGCGACAAGGTGATCATCTCCTCCCAGATCCCCGGCACGGTGGTGGCCATCGCTGCGGAGAATACGCAACTCGTCAATGCCGGACAGGTGCTGGTGCAGCTGGATCCCACGGATTCGGCCTCGCAACTCGATCGCGCCGCCAGCGCGCTCGCGCAGGCGGTTCGCCAGGTCCGACAGCAAGCTGCCACCGCCGATCAATATGGCGCATTGATCCAAACGCGGCAGCGCGAGCTGGCACGTGCGCAGGTCGATCTGGAGCGACGCGAACCCTTGCTGGCCGAACAGGCCATTGCGCCGGAGGAGATCCGGCACGCCCGCGACACCGTCGAACTGGCGCGCGCAGCGTTGCAGCAGGCGATCCGGCAATCCGAGGCTGCCAAGGCGCTGGTCGAAGGCGCGGATGTCGCCGGCAACCCGGCGGTTCTGCAGGCTCGCGCCTCCTATGTCGATGCGTGGATCTCGGCCCGGCGTAACGCCATTCTTGCCCCCGTCACCGGCTATGTCGCGGAACGCAGTGTGCAGCTGGGTCAGCGGATCGCACCCGGTCAGTCGCTATTGACGGTGGTGCCTCTGCACGCGTTGTGGGTCGATGCCAATTTCAAGGAAGTTCAATTGCGCAATCTGCGCATCGGGCAACCCGCCACCATCAAGAGCGACCTGTACGGCGGGGATGCGATTTTCAACGGCCGTGTCGTTGGCATGGCCGCCGGCACCGGCGCCGCTTTTTCACTGCTGCCGGCACAAAATGCGTCGGGCAACTGGATCAAGGTGGTGCAGCGGGTACCGGTGCGCATCGAGATCGATGCAAATGATCTGAAAAAGTTTCCGCTGCGCATCGGTTTGTCCTCCACGGTGAAAGTCGATACGCACGACCGCACTGGCTCGGTGTTGCCCGCGGCGCCCAGCACGCGTCCGATGGCCGATACGAACGTGTACACGCGCGACATGACGCAGGGCGCCGCCGCCGCCGATGTCATCATCGCGAACAATCTGCGCGTGACCCGCTAGTTTTTTGAAGTCATGAGCGTCGATATCAAAGCCGGTCCCACGGCGGAATTGCCGCCGCTGCAAGGTACCCCGCTGTTTCTGTTGACGATCGCCATCTCGCTGGCGACGTTCATGGAAATTCTCGACATGACCATCGTCAACGTGTCGGTGCCGGCGATCTCGGGCAGCCTGGGGGTCAGCACTACGGAGGGCACCTGGACGGTCAGCTCCTATCAGCTGGCCTCCGCGGTGATGCAGCCGCTGACCGGGTGGATCGGAAGGCGCTTTGGTGAAGTGCGTACCTTCCTGTTCTCGATCGTTCTCTTCATGGTGTTTTCAGCGTTGTGTGGTTTTGCCACCAGCATGCCGATGCTGGTGGTGTGCCGATTGATGCAGGGACTGGTCTCCGGTCCCATCATGGCTCTTGGGCAGGCGCTGCTGCTGCGCAACTACCCGATCAGTAAGCGCGGAGTCGCGCTGGGAACCTGGGGAATGGTGGTGATTGTTGCGCCAATTTTCGGGCCTATTTTGGGCGGATGGATCACCGACCACCTGAGCTGGCCGTGGCTGTTCTACATCAATATTCCAGTTGGCCTGCTCGCCGCTGCGATGATCGCGAAAATATTGAAAGGTCGTGAATCCAAGCGCATCAAGCTGCCCATTGATGTAGTGGGATT
>JANMXI010000111.1:0-3028 GCA_031394735.1 Pseudomonadota bacterium
TCCGGCAGCACGGCCTGTTGCGCCAATGACTGGTTCCATTGCCTCAGCACTACGTGCTGCGATGGGCTTTCTGGCAAGACCTCACAAGGCTTGTCCAAAGCGTCCATGTCGGCGATACCCCGACGACCCGCATCAACGAAGAATTGCCCGTGCAGGACGATTCGATACTCCCGGGAAGACCCTGGTATCCAGGCTTCGTAGCTGAAGCGCTGCTCCTCGGCCGGAAGGAAAACGGCCCACTGCAGGTCCAGTCGACCGGCCCGCTTGTCCGCATGAGCAAACATCACGGCTGCTTCGGCGACCGCCTTGTCGGGTCTCGGCTCGCGGGTCCCAGCCTCCGTGATCACCATCGACGTCGGCCAGCTCTTGGCCGCACGCAGCGCGCCGAAAGGCAGAACGGCACCTGGCACGCGCTGGCGAACCAGGAAGTGCATGTGCTCAGAGCGCGGGCGATCATCCTTACAGTGCCGAAGATCTGAACGTTGTCAGTCTCGTGATCCAGCCGTTGATCCGAAGGGTGCGACTCCATAGTCACTGTGAACGGTTCACGCACGTCCGCCCCGGCAAACCTCACCTGCTTCAAGTTTCTTAGAAGGGGCAGCAGTCCCCCGATGCGTTGATCGGTGCGGGGGTCTGAGAAGAAGTCGAGGTCCTCTGCGGGGTTCTCACCGGGATACCGCTCGATGATTGCCGCCATGGGTCGTTCGCCTGATCGGGGAACATGCGACTGCTGACGCAGAGGAACCCACAACAGGAACCAATCTCGGCCGCTGGATGCCTCGGGCTGTGCTCGCGCCACCGCCTCCAGGCAGCCCAAGTCTTGGTCTGTGACGGTCTCCCACTGCTGGTGCATGTCCGAGCAGTCATAGTCTTCAGCGCGCCACGGGTTCAGAAAGTCTTGACTGAGTTCTCCCCCATGGCTTGCCATGTAGAAGAAGCTCTCACAGAGGTGGAAGACGCTCTTCATGCCGAGACCGAACTTTCCGATCGCCCCGGAATCACCCGCCTTGGCGTTCAGTCCAAAGGAGCGAATTGCGCGGCGATCGCTTGCCTTGAACCTCCCGTCATTCAGCACCCAAAGAGCCGGGCCCTTGAGCAGCATGTGGTTGGCTGCCTCGCCATGACCAGCGTGAAACCCGAACGCCAGGGACTTTGCTCCCGCGTCGTCTGCGTTCTGCACGAGTTCCTTCAGGATCGGGAAGCCGCTCCTGTAGCGATCGCGCAGATTGATCGCAATCTGATTGACGTAGTCGGTGGTGAATCCAGTCACTTCTTGCGTCCCCCGCAAAGCTCTCGACTACGTATGGATACCTTCCGGCCGGGCGACAAAACCACCAGACTCGATTTCGACAAGCAAGGCACGCCAGCCTCAGCCAGGTTGAGCGGCGGCCGGCTCATACCGTGTCGCCTTCCGAGTCCGTCGGCAGCCATTCGCACAGCGCAGAGCCGGGGATCAACGAGACGTAGATGCCCGAGGTCTTGCCGGCGGGCACGCGAGGAGGCCAGTCCAGTAGGTCCAGGTCCATGCCCGCAAAGTAGTCCGCCAATGGCTGCGCTGCGGCCTGCCCGAACGTGTCAAACCACTCGCCAAGGTCAGCGACGACCAGGACCCCAATGGTGCTCGCGTGAGCGTGGGTAGCAGTCTTCACCGCGGCACGCAGCTGCTCCAGGCCGGTCTTCAAGCTGCCCTTGCTTGCACTCGCCTTGACTTCAAGGAGCACAGTGACCCCGTTGCCGGTCTCAAAAACGCCATCGAGCTCGCGAAACCGGACCACGTAGCGGTTGCGCAGGTCCACCTGCTCCCACCGAAGGACTCGGAACCGGGTTGCCGAAAACCGTAGCTGCATCTCCTGCCGAACGCGCTCCTCCACGAGTTGCGTGAGTTCAAGTCTGGAGTCGGGTGTCTTGGTTCCCGAATTCACCTTGGCCAGGAAAGTGTGGTGCGCCATGTGGCGGCGGTAGCTCTCTGCATCCAGAGGTAGCAGCATTACGCCCTTGATCGATGCCATTTGCCTCCCGCGCTTGCGCACTGCATTCATAGGGAAGGACCGCGCGCAGCGTGGTCCAGTCAACCTTGAATGCTGACGGCCGACAAGCTCACCAGATGAGCCTGCTGACACCAATCGACGGACAATCGCCGAAGATGTGCGAGCAGGCCCAGGCCGGCACGCGAACAGTTCGGATCGAGCCCCAGTCGGGGCATCGCGCATGGACAGGCACTCGATCGACATGTCCGCTACCCGATGCCGGCGAGCAGCCGGTCGATGAGATCACTGGCCTGGCGCTGCCGGAGCATCCTGGCTTCGCGGAGTTCAGGCTCCAGCCCTTCGCCAAGCTCGAACTTGGCCACCGAGACCGGCCCGTCCTTGCGGTAGCCCTCGGTCGCCTCGTCATTGGCGAATCGGCGCTTGAGGACATCGAGTCCTTCCCGGATGACCGCCGAGTGCGTGCCGGCCAGCGCATGGCCAAAGGCTGCGACGACGGCGCCGAGCCCGTCTGGGGCATGCTCGATGCAATAGACCAGGTCATGAGCGTCCTTGCGCTCGAAGCGCTGGTCGAACGCGAAGGACTTCAGGCAAGTGAAGCTGACGATGTCCGCATGCTTGACGCGTTCGGTGGCCATGCCGTTCTCACCCAGCAGCTCCGCGCGGATCTCGGTGACCTGATGCAGGTCGAAAACGATGGACGAGTGCGGGATGTTGAGCGCCGAGATCGTGCCTTCCGTCGGCAACGGCTGCACCCGGCCCCCGGCGATCTGGGGCGCATCGGCCAAGAGCTCCAGCACCATCAGCGCCCCGTGCTCGGTGCGCGTCTGCCATCGCCACGAAAGCTTCAAACCCTGTTCGTTGACAGCGCGCTCGAAGCCCATGCGCTTCAGGTTGTCCTCCAGCGTGTGGTACGCGTCGGTGTCGGCCAGGAGTTGCAGATCGATGACGATGTCGACATCCAGCGTGCCGGCGTGCGCAGGCACGTCGGGTGGACGCTGGGGCACCAGATATCGCGGCGTCAGGCCTCCAACCAGGAAGAC
>JANMXI010000112.1:0-5607 GCA_031394735.1 Pseudomonadota bacterium
TCCTGGCAATGCTTGACGATCTTCGCGACGCGCTTGTCGTCGATGCGCACTTCGTGCTGCACGCCGCCCTTGCCGCGGAAATTCAAGATCGCACGGCCGTCGCGGATGAAGCTGACATGCCGGTTCAACAGCGTGGTCAGACCGAAGCTCTTGTTGTCGCGCGCGTATTCGACATTGCCGACGCGCACCCGGGTCGCGTCGAGGATGCTGATGATCACCGCCAGCACCTTCTGGCGCGGCAGGCCTTGCAGCGACAGATCGCGCGCCAGTTTGCGCCGCAAGCGCGGCAAGCTCTCCGCAAACGTGGTCATGCGATCGAACTTGGCATCGTCGCGGACGTTGCGCCACTCGGAGTGATATCGATATTGCTTGCGGCCGCGCGCATCGCGCCCCGTGGCCTGCAGATGACCGCGCGGGTTCATGCAGATCCACACATCTTCATAGGCGGGCGGAATGGCGAGACTGGCGACGCGTTTGAGTTCGGTCGCGGATTTGAGCTGCCGGTCGTCGGGCAGGAAATAGCGAAACAGCTTGCCGTCGCGCTCGCGACGATAGCCTGCGAAGCTGTCAGCGACGTAAATCAGACCGGCACGCTCCGCCATGTGCGCGGCTTCAGCGGCGGCACTGATGAATAAATCGCTGGCGGGACTGGCTCGGAATGTCATCGTGAATCGATTGTCAGGGGGCGCAACCGCCTTAAACTATCGATTCCAGCGCATAATCTTGTCAGAAGAACGGTAAAAAGCACCACCGCACAGATTTGATTTAACTTAAGCGCCGATAACGTTAACTGTGCCCGCCGTACGTTCGTCACGGCGAGTGTCAGAGGAGTGCATGGGAAACTACGAATTCGCCTATCTCACCTCGACCTCGAACCCGGGGTTTATGAATGCGCCGCCGCTGGCGGCGCGGCCCGCTGCGGAAGTGGTGATCGCGGGTGTTCCGTGGGACGGCTCGACCACCAATCGTCCGGGCTCCCGCTTCGGGCCATACGAGATTCGTCGCGCCAGTCAGATGTTGGGCGATGGCTGGCACCCGCATTTTGGGGTGTCGCCTGCGGACTCACTCGCCGATGTCGGCGACCTGGCATTGCCCAACACCTCGCTGGCGTCCATGCGCAGCGTGCTCGAGCCGCTGGCGGCCGATCTGCTGTCGCGTCATCACGTTGTATGGCTGGGCGGCGACCACTCCATCACCCTGCCGCTGTTGCGCGCGATGCGCACAAGACATCCAACGCCGCTCGCGCTGGTGCACTTCGATGCGCATTGCGATACCTGGCTCGATCACGCCGGGGAGCCTTCGGGTCACGGCACCTGGGTGCGCGAGGCGATCGTCGAGGGGTTGATCGACCCACGCTTGAGTATTCAGTTCGGGATTCGCTCCGGAGCGCAACCCAGCACACTCGGCTATCTCCCCGATCTCGGCGGTATGGTCTTTACGGAGCGGGATCTGCGCGGTCAGCACACTCCGCCGCAGATGGCTGCGCTCACGCAGCCGTTCCGCGATCGCTTCGATGCCGCCGGCCGGCCACCGATCTACCTGTCATTGGACATCGATTGCCTCGATCCAGCATTTGCACCGGGAACCGGAACGCCAGAGCCGGGAGGCTTGAGTACCTCGCAAGCACTGACACTGCTGGAGGTGCTGCATGATCTGCCCTGGGCCGGCATGGATTTGTGCGAAGTGGCGCCGCCCTACGACCATGCGCAACTCACCAGCAACGCGGCCGCGACGTTGATCTGGACGTATCTGTGCGGGCGACAGGCGACCCTGCAATCCAAAGGGCGCCATGGCATTTGAATTCATTCAATCGCGGCTCGAGGCGCAGGTACTGACGATAACGCTGAACCGACCGCATCTCATGAACTCGCTGCATCCACCGATGCATGCGGAATTACAGGTGGCCTTCGATGCTTTCGCCGCGGACGACAGTCAGCGTATCTGCGTGGTAACCGGCGCAGGTGAGCGGGCGTTCTGCGCCGGCAGCGATCTGAAGGCCGCTGCGCAAATGGCCGACATCACGATTGGCGGCTATCCGAAAAGCGGCTATGCGGGTCTGATCGAGCGCTTCGATCTGAACAAGCCCATCATCGCCGCCGTGAATGGCGTGGCGCTCGGCGGTGGCTTCGAATTCGCGCTGGCCTGCGACCTCATCATCGCTGCCGACACCGCACGTTTTGGCTTGCCTGAACCGCTGGTGGGGGCCGTTGCCCTCGGCGGCGGCATGCATCGGCTGGCGCGACAGATCGGCCTGAAGCAGGCAATGGGCATGATTTTGACCGGGCGCTCCGTCAATGCCGAGGAGGGACTGCGTCTGGGCTTCGTCAATGAAGTGGTCCCATTGGGGAACTTGCAGGATGCCACCCATCGCTGGTGTGAGCAGATATTGCGCTGCGCGCCGCTGGCGATCCGCGCGTCGAAGGAATCGGTGATGCGAGGACTGGATGAGCCCAGCCTTTCCCAGAGCATCCGCAGCCAGGAAGGCTATCCGGCCTTTGCCGCCTGGAAGCAATCCAACGACACGCGCGAAGGCCCGCGCGCTTTTGCCGAAAAGCGCACGCCAAAGTGGACCGGTACCTGATTGTTCTGTCAGTCAGGAGGGCCCGCAGCGAGCCGCTGACGCGCTACCACAGCGGATGAATGAACAACGCACAGGAGATCAAGGCGGCAAACGCCCGCACATGATTCCAGCGTGTCCATTGCATTTGATAGTGCAGCCAGATTCGGCCCGAGTCAGCGCTGCGCGCATCGGTCGCGGCCAGAGCCTGATTGAGCGGCACGTTGAACAGAAGAGTCACGCCAATCGAGCCGACAAGATAGAGCAGGGTACCGCATAACAAGTAAGCTGCGCCGCGCTCGTTCCACTGCAACACCGCGATTCCCAGCAGCACGAGGCTGATGATAGCAGTCCCGAAGAAGGCCGCGAAAAAGGCCGGGTTGATCACGGCGACATTGATCGCCTGCATGGCCCGCAGCCCTTCGGCTGCAGGAAGCCGGCCCAAGGCCTGCATCACGAAACTGGAGAAGGCAAAGAACACGCCGGCGATCAGCCCGCTGCCCAAAGCGGCGAAGACGATCAAGAAAACCAGCCATTTTTCCATCAACAGAGCTCCCCTGCGACATTTTTACAGCCGGGCCACGGCGCCGAACTGTCGGAAATCGCTTACGTGGCATCGTTGCCAATGCAGTCTGATGCCGACGCCGCATTGAGCGCATTGTTGGCGCCTCGACGGCATCGCGCCGCCCGCATTGACGGTAGCGAGATCAGATATGAACAATACCATTGGTGATAGCGAGGTGTGGTCGCCCCTGGAGCGGTTTCAGGCCGACGTCGAAAAAGACAAAGAGTCGCTGGCCCGTACGCTGCATGATGATCTGGGCGGTATGCTGGTGAGCGTTGTGATGGACGTGGCATGGATCGAACGTCATTGGAATGAACCGAGCGCCGCGAAGAGCAAGCTGCTGCGGGCGCGCCAGACGCTCACCGCCGCCATCGACTTGAAGCGTCGATTGATCGAGGATATTCGTCCGACCCTCCTTGACAATGTGGGCCTATTTGCCGCATTACGCTGGCACGTGAGCTCGATCCGCGATGATGCACAGGTCGATATAATGGAGCACTACCCGGAGTCAGAGCTGAAGCTGGATTCTGACGCGGCAATCGCCGTATACCGCATCGTGCAGGACGGAGTGGCGTTTTTACTACGACGCGCATCGCGCACAGGGTTGGATCTGGCCATCAGTTACGATTCGCAAGAGATGACGATCCGGCTGTTCAGCCTGACGGAACGATCTGGCGGGGAGGAAATCGGCGAGCTATCACGCAACCTCCGCATTCGTATGTTCCATCGCCTACGCTCGCTATGCGGTCGATTTGTGACGAATGACAGTGGCGTCGAGGGATTTACGATCAAGGTCCCGCTGCGCGGGATCAGGCGTCAGTGCGAGGATGAAGAATAGAACTCGATGCCAGACCCGTTTTGCTTGGCCCGATACATCGCCCGGTCGGCGCGCTGGAGCAACTCCTCGGCCTCCATGCCGTCGTTGGGACTCATAGCGATGCCGATGCTCGCGCGTCCGGTAATCAGGCGTTTACCAATCCGCAGCTGCGCGGATACCGCCTTCATCAGCTCTCGTGCCCGTTGTTGAACCTGTGCAGGCTGCACAACGCCAACCAGCAGACAGGCGAATTCATCGCCGCCGAGACGCGCGACCGTATCGCCGCCGCGCACCGCGCGCGCAAGCCGCGTCCCGATGATGTGCAGCAGTTCATCCCCGACCGCATGTCCGTGCGTGTCGTTGACGTCTTTGAATCCGTCCAGATCGACATACATGACGGCAACACCATCCTGCGCCATTGGACGGGCGTGCAGCGCCTCCTCCAGCCGGGTGCGAAACAGCGCTCGATTGGGAAGGTTCGTCAAGGGATCGTGCATCGCCAACTGCGTTGCCCGACGTTCGCCGGCGCGCGCGCGCTCCAGTTCGGCCTTTGCAAGGCGCAATTGAGCGCGGGTCTCGCGAAGTTCCCGCTCCAGATCGCCATCCTCGCGGCGCTCGCTTACTTCGTTAGAAGAGCCTTGCGCGAACACTTCCGTCAGGGCACGACGAGCGTGAGCAAGTCGCAGCGGTTTGGGCGCCGCCGAGTTCATGTATACGATTCCACGGCGTTGTGTGCGGAACTCCACCGCCAACGATTGCGCGAGGCGGCTTGAGACAACCGACGCTCGAGGCAATATTCCTTCAAGGCCGCTCGCAGCGACTGAAGTTCACCTTGATGCGGTTGCAGCAGAGCATCCACTCCGGCCGAATCGTACATCGCGCGAGCGCTGGCGAGCTGTTGAAGCAGCAACCCGGTTTGATCGTCGATCCACTGAGCGCGCATTTCCTGCCCTATGTGCAACATGGTCAGGCGATTCAGCTGAACAGAGAGTGCAAAGTCTCCTGATGCCGTGCCGTGAGAGGAGCCTCCACGAGCAGGCAGATCAAACGCCCAGCCTGAGATCGCTCGTGCCAGATTCCAATGTATTCGTCCCGCCCGCATCATCAGCGCATTGCTGCTGCACGCTGGCGCAATCCACCGATTGCAGACCTTGCTGACGCTTAACGCCCCGTCGCGAATGTCTTGTAAATCCCCGGTAATCTCGTTCATCGCGCGAAGCTCCTGTTTGATTTGCGCCATGATGTAAACATTACGAGGAGGTTCGTCGGATTGATGCCGGATTCAGACCACAAGCAGAGTAGGAAGGCGCCTATGTCGTCAATCGGCGACCGCGAACTTGGAGCCGCGGTCGGGTCCTAGGCCTTGGCGTTGACGGAATGAACCAGCGTCACCAGGAGCCCACAGATGCCGCCGATAATGAGCAATGCGGCCAGGAAGACCTGCAGCCGATGCAGTGCGTTCGCGGGGTCCGCAAATGCCGCCCACACCACGCCAGCGAGCAATGCCGCCAGGGAGGCCATCGCCCGCCGCTTAATCTGCGCGGTTGTTGGGGGTGGTTTCACCGCAGTGGGCGGTGAAAAGTTGATGTCGGCCGACACGGACAGCGGTGCGCCACAGCCAAGGCACGCGGCGGCCTTGTTGCTCACCGCCCGGCCGCATTCGCCACA